>JAKMFG010000330.1 GCA_022425565.1 Alphaproteobacteria bacterium | reverse complement strand
GCCTGACTTTGACCATTTGGGCCATTCGTTAAACTTCTGTATATTAGCCCCAACTGATTTTAGGTGGAGTACCCCGATGGCGCAGACCCGCAGCAACAAAATCCGTGTTCTGAGAAGGCGTGGCAAGTCGCGTCTTGTTCGCGTCAACGACCAGCTCAACACGCTGACGTGGGAGATGTTCGAAAAGAACGCGCAGTTGAACGATGTCAACACCGCGCGTGCCGTCGCCGTTCTCGACGATGCGCTTAGCCTCATCCAGCGCGCAGGCGCGCTTTTGAACTCGGTTCATGTCGAGGATGATCCGGACAAGCCGGCCGAACCGTCTCCCCAGGGGTTTGTCGGTGGCCGTGACAAGAATGATAACGGCAAAGGAAAGCCGGCTATGTCCCGTTCAGTCAGCAGCGTGAATTAGGCGCGATCAGCTTCGTTCTCCACCAAGAAGCCTAAAGCGTTTCAGAAACATTTCTGCAGCCTGTTGCGGCGCCACAGGCCGCAGCCGGAACTCGTCCGGCGTACCGCGCGGACGTTGCAGAATCTTCGCAGCATCTTCCTTGCTGAACCCCGCCAGTTGGGTTGCCTCCAGCCATGCGGCCATGCGGTCGGCGCGCTTGATGGCCTTGGATACAGGCTCTGGCAGGACGGCTGGCAGGCCAAACCGGATGTGGATAGCCTCGCAGAGGTGCGATTCGATCTCGCGGTAAATTCCACCAAGCGCGTATTTGAACGGGGTGATCATGTCGCCGATCACATATTCGGGCGCATCATGTAACAAGGCTGCAAGCCGCCATCTGGTATCTAGCTTGGGCGCGTTCTGTGACACAAATCTCTCGACCATGACTGAATGCTGCGCCACCGACATCGGGTACAGGCCCTTCGTCTGGCCATTCCAGCGGCTGACTCTCGCAAGGCCGTGTGCGATATCGATGATCTCGACATCCATCGGCGAGGGGTCGAGAATGTCGAGCCTGCGGCCGCTGAGCATGCGTTGCCAGGCGCGCCCGGGCTGTTGTGTACGGCGGGCGCCGCGCGAATTGGATTTCAAAGGTTCAGGCATAGGCACATCCTGCCCCAGTCCATGGGCAGGCTTCAAGTAAGACAGGCGTCTCATTCTTGCCTTTTATGAGAGGTAATGTATTGATCTGCGCCATAACAAAAATGAATCCAAAGAACGGGCAGTCAAACAGCATGGATTTTTTCGAAACACGCGAAAGATATCGGCGCCGCGAGATGAAAGGTTACATCTCGCTGATGCTGCGTGTCTTCGTTGTGGGCGGTGTTCTCTGGCTTGGCTGGCTGTGGGGCCATGCCGAGACCGGCAGCCTGCGCGCAGAAGCCGAGCGCGCCCTGTTCGAAAACAATCAGCAGATCGCAGAACTGAGCACCGAATTACAGCGGCTTGAGATCCAGCTTGCCGAGGCGAAAGCGAAGAACAAGGTCGATGATCTGGCACAGGGCAGCAACGCCCAGCTAAAAGCACTGGTCACCAAGAAGATCGCGCGCGGGGTAAAACCGGCCCAGATCATGCAGGCCATCCAGAGCCTTGGACGGCCGACGAACTGCCGCCAGCTTGAACGTCTGAACATTGCTGTGGCGACGCCGCTTTATGGTGGGCCGGAATCCAAAGTGTCACTGTTTGACGGGGGACTGAACCTTCATGTCGAAGGCGAGGGCGACAAGAAGGCAGCTCGTGAAAAGCCGACTTTCGATCCAAAGCAACCGGTCACAGTGCGCATGGCTTTTCTCGACGGCCAGAAGGTCGAGACGGGCGTGCTGCCCTTTCAGGCGGTGATCCCGGCCGAAGACCGTATTCTGCTGCTGGATTTTGAGCCTTCGGAACTTTTGGGATATGTCGGCACCAGCATCCTGAGCTGCACACAGCGCTGACTTCCCAGGGTTGATGATCCGCCGTTGATGGCCCGCCGTTGATGGCCCGCCGTTGATGGCTATGGGCGATCAGTCAGACGGCCGCACAGCCTCAAAAATATCCGTCACGCGTCCATAGTCGCGATAGCCAAGCCGGCTGATCGGAACAAACCGGTCATAGGCAATCTTGCCATCGACGACCACGGCGTCATCGACATGGATGCCTGTTACGATTCCGATCACCATCACATATCCCCTGTCGTCAGCGTTGCGTGGGAGCTGGATTGTGTCGTGCAGCTTGCATTCCATGGCCGCCGCAGCGCCGCCGACGCGGGGTGTTGCCACTGTTTCGGATGCCACCATCTCGAGGCCGGCATGGATGAATTCATTGTCGCCATATGGATAATTGCCGGACGAGATATTCATCGCGTCAAATTGCGCCTCACCAACCACATTCACAGTGAACTCGCCCGTTTCCTCGATGTTGCGAAGGCTGTCCTTGCGCTTGCCGCCGGCAAGAACCTCGGCGCTGAAAAACAGCATTGCCGGGTCTTCGGACACCGCATTGAAAAAGCTGTATGGCGCCAGATTGACACTGTCGTCCGCACCGCGCGACGACACCCATGCAATGGGGCGTGGCGAGACGATGGCTTTCAGAGGGTTGCGAGACAGCCCGGCCGCCTTGTGCTGCATCGGTAGAAAAAACATGTCTGATTCCCGTTGTGGACAGGTGGCTTATTTCCCTTTGTCATGTTGGAACATGAACTGAGCGTTTCTATATTACAAGGACGCGGGTAATGTTCTGTGAACTTGCCGCGATGACAGACCTGCATACGATGGACCCCCACATGATTGAACTCCATTACGCCCCGACCCCAAACGGGCACAAGATCTCAATTGCACTCGAGGAACTGGGGCTGGATTACGAGGTCCACCGGGTCAATATCGGTCAGGGTGACCAGTTCAAGCCCGAATTTCTCGCCTTCAGCCCGAACAACAGGATTCCCGCTATTATCGACCGCGATGCCGATGGTGGTGAGCCTGTCGGCGTGTTCGAATCAGGCGCGATCCTGCTGTATCTCGCCGAAAAGACGGGCAAGCTGATGCCGGTGTCCGGCGCTGACCGCAAGACGGTGATGGAATGGTTGATGTGGCAGATGGGTGGTTTCGGCCCAATGCTCGGCCAGGCGCACCATTTCAATTTCTATGCACAGGAAAAAGTCGATTACGCGATCAATCGCTACAGCAACGAGGCGAACCGCCTCTACGGCGTACTCGATCGTCAACTGGAAGGACGCGATTATGTGGCTGGCGACTATTCCATCGCGGATATCGCCATCTTTCCCTGGACCCGCACCTATGAACGCCAGCATGTCGCGATCGAGGATTACCCCAATGTCATGCGCTGGCGTAAGACCATGTTCGCACGTCCTGCTGTACAGCGCGGCATGAAGGTCGGGGCGGAATGGCGGGAAGACCTGCGCTCGTTGTCTGACGAAGAGTGGAACAAGCTGTTTGGTGCCTGATCCGGTCAGGTAGGGGTTGTCTCGCCGCCGATTCGAAGCGTGCAGGCGCCCGTAAAGACCTGTGTGACAAGGGACTCCTTGCAACGGTGCCAGTGCTTTTTCGGCCCTCCGGTTTCAGCGTTCCAGATCGTGGCGACAGCCAGCGCTGTCAGCAAGCCGATCAAGATCCAGTTCCACCGGTTCATCTGCCGCCATCCCCGTCCCATGTGGTGATATGGTCGATCAGGTCGCCGACTGGAACCGAATCTTCCGGAAACACGCGGCCTGCAACGGATTTGCCAGCCTTGCGGGTGCTGTCGGCATCACCACTCAGAAGCGGGTGCCATGTCGGAAGCCCCTTGCCTTCATGCAATAGGCGATAGGCGCAGCTTTCGGGCATCCACGGCAGTGAATCCAGATTGTCCGGGCTTAGCGTGATACAGTCAGACACATGTTTCTTTCGGTCTGGGTAGTTGGTGCAGGATGCATTGCCGCAATCAAGAAGGCGGCAGGCCACATCGGTGTAATGAATCTCGCCAGTGTCACTGTCCTCGAGTTTCAACACACAGCATTTGCCGCACCTGTCACACAACGCTTCCCATTCGGCCGGTGTCATGTCGCCTAGGCTCTTGTCTTTCCAGAAGGGTCGTTCCGACACAGCCTGTTCCTGAATTCGGTTTCCAGTTCGGTGATGTAGCCGCGGCTTTCCGGTACGGCCTGATGATCGTTGGAAAGCTGTAGCTGCACAATCATACCATGCTGGCACCGGAAAAAATATTCGCATCCGGCAAGATAGAATTCCCACATTCGCACAAAGCGTTCGTCGTATAGGGCGGTGATCCGGTCCCGGTTCCTGAGAAAACGCATCCGCCAGTGGAGAAGTGTCTCGGCGTAGTGGCCGCGCATGATTTCCATGTCGAGAATTTTCAGCCCGCCGGCCTCTGCGGCACGGACGAGCTGGGGCAGTGAAGGAAGGTGACCGCCGGGAAAGATGTATTTGGTCATCCATCTGTTTACCGGGGCAGCACGGTCATGAACCGCAATGCTGTGGATTACGGCCACGCCGCCGGAAGCCAGCAGGCGCCCTACGGTCTTGAAATAGGCAGGCACAGCCGCAGGGCCGACATGTTCCAGCATGCCGACAGACACGATCCGGTCGAACTCGCCACTCTGGTCGCGGTAGTCGCGAAGGGCGAAATCCAGCCTGTCTTCAAGACCGTTCTCGGCTGCGGTTTGCCGCGCAAAGGCAAGCTGGCGTTCAGACAGGGTGATGCCGGTCACAGACAGATTCGCACGGCATTCCGTCATCGCCCTGGCAAGCCCGCCCCAACCGCATCCAATATCGAGAACGCGGTTTCCCGGCCGCAGGTTCAGCTTGGCGGCAAGCCGCGCCAGCTTGATTTCCTGAGCCGTCTCGAGACTGTCGTCATGGCGGTGGAAATAGGCGCAGGAATACTGGCGGCGAGGGTCAAGGAACGTCTCGAACAACTCGTCCGTCAGGTCGTAATGGTGGGCTACGTTTTGTCTGGAGCGCCAACGCGGGTTGAGATGCCGCAACCAGGCGAGGCAATTGCCGCAGCGCAGCGTCAAACGTCCGGCCCAGTGCTTTGACCAGTGACGCGAATTCAACATCAACAACTCCATCAACGCGTCGATGTCGCCGTTGCCTGTCGAGATCCGGCCATCCATATAGGCCTCGCCAAAGGCAAGGTCTGGCTTGGTGACAAGGCGCAGAAGCGTTGCCCGGTTCTGTATCGTGATATGGGCATGGGGGCCGCAGTGGCGGCCCTGCAACCGATGCTCCGACCCGTTGGCAAGCGTCAGGTCAAGGGTTCCGAAGATAACGAACTGGCGCATGATCGCCAGTGCAATGAAGTCAAACATGGCGCGCACCATATCGGCTTATTTGCTGACGTAATCCGTGCGAACTCTGATATAAACCCGATAATTACGGATAGGCATACTATACCCGAGGTAACCTTTGCGACATCCGCCCTTGCGTCGATACATCCCGGAATGCCGCTGATGGCAGCACAGTCACCGCATATTGGTGCTGACTATGACCTGCCCCGGGCCGATCTGGCCTTCCGGGACGGAGTGCCGTTCGCGGCCTCGTTTGACGATGGTTATTACAATGCCGATGACGGTCTGGCGGAAAGCCGGCATGTCTTCATCGGCGGCAATGGCCTGCCAGCCAGAATGCGGGAATCACACCATCTAACCATTGCGGAAACGGGGTTTGGCACGGGTCTCAACCTTCTTGCAGTGATGGCTGAAATGAATGGCCATGCAGGCCTTCATCCCGATCTGCGAGTCGATTATGTCTCGTTTGAGGGGTTCCCCCTGACGGCAGAAGAGCTGGCACAGGCGCACGCGCCCTTCACCGCTGTTGCGACAGAGGCAGCAGCGCTTCGTGCAGCACTGCCACCACGCTGGCCTGGCTATCACCTTGTCCAGCTTTGTGGCGGACGGCTGACGCTGCATCTACATTACGGCGAGATCGGCACTTTGCTGCCGTCGCTGGATTTTATGGCGGACTGCTGGTTCCTCGATGGTTTTGCGCCGGCCCGCAACCCGTCCATGTGGACAACCGACAACATGTCCCATGTCGGCAGGCTGACTCGCCCCGGCGGTACCTTTGCCAGTTTCACGGCGGCAGGCGATGTGCGTCGCAGCCTTGAGGCGGCTGGTTTCTCTGTCGAACGGGTTCCAGGCTACGGGCGCAAGCGGCAGATGATTCGCGGCAGGCAAAATGGGGATCTGGATAGCCAGCCGGCACCACCGGCTCGCGTTGCGGTGATTGGCGGCGGCATCGCCGGTGCGGCTACGGCGGCGGGTCTGCGTCGCCGCGGGGCAGAGGTTGTGTTGCTCGAAGCCGGTGCAAGTATCGGAGAAGGGGCATCCGGCAATCGCATGGCGTTGCAGAGCCCGCGGTTGACGGTCGATCACAATGCAATGAGCCGGTTGTCAGCGGCCTGCCTGTCCTTTGCGGCGCGGCTGTCCGATGTGTCGGGCGCGACCATGGCCAGAGGTGTCCTCGCGCTTGATGCACCGGACCGGATGGCTGCGCGCCATGAGGTTTTCCGCGGCCAGACCTGGCCGGTTGACCTGCTTCGCGCGGCTGATTCAAAGGATGTGCCGTCCAGTGTTGACGAAGCATCTGGCGCGATTGTCTATCCTTTTGGTCGGGCGATCAGGCCGGAAATCCTGCTGTCATATCTGCTGGATGACACGCAGGTGATTGCAGGATTCGAAGTGGCCTCGATCGTCGCCGGGCAGGACGCTCTGACTGTCGCGGCCAAGGATGGCCGGCAGCAGAAAGCGGATGCGGTGGTGCTGGCTTCCGGCGCGGATCTTGGCCCGACGATGGAGTTGACTGGCGACGTGTTGCCTCTGGAACAGTCTTATGGCCAGGTCAGCCACGTGCCCGCTGCGGCCACTTCATCCAATCATGATCTGGCCACGGGGGTGAGCTTTGGCGGCTATCTGACACCTGCGCTGGACGGATTCTACGACCTTGGCGCAACTTTCACGAAGCAACAGCAGGATGTTCGGAGCGGGCATGACCATAATCTCGGCCTGCTGCCCGAAGCGTGGCAGGCCCTGATTGCCAGCCCGCCCTCGGATGAGATGGGGTCACGCGTCCGGCGCCGGGCAAGCCTGCCAGACAGGCGGCCGGTTGCCGGAAAACTTGCCGGCGAAATATGGGTCATTGGCGGGCTTGGCGCGCGGGGCTTTACGCTGGCACCGCTTCTTGGCGAGATGATTGCAGCCGAAATGCTGGGGCATGCGGCGCCGCTCGACCGGGCACAACGTTCCGGCATTCTGCCGGATCGCTACAAGGGACGTTGATCAGAGACCAAGAATCGCCCGCGCATCGACCAGCTCGCCGTGATACGGGCAGTCCGTTGCCAGCAGCGCCAGGAAAGCAGGCGCAATATCCTCGGGCGAGGGAAGTGTTTCCGGGTTCTCGCCTGGAAATGCCGAGGCGCGCATCTTTGTCGCCGTGCCACCGGGGTTCAGCATATTGATTCGCAGGTCTGTCTGTTCGCTCTCGCCCGCCCAGGACCGTCCCACAGCTTCGAGCGCCGCCTTGGTCGCCGCATAGGGGCCCCAGAAGGGGCGACTTCCAGTAGCGGCACCGGATGTGACCAGAACCGCCCGGCCAGCCGGCGAGGCGCGCAGCAACGGGTCGAGGGCGCGGATCATGTGCCATTGCGCGGTCAGGTTGACCGCAACAGATTCATCCCATGCTTCAGGTGTCAGATGCGTGACGGGCGTCAGTGCTGGAAGCATGGCGGCGTTGGCAACAAATCCGTCAAGCCGTTCCCACCGTCCGGCAATGGCTGCGGCAAGGCGCGGAATGGCCGGTGTGTCCTTCATGTCGAGCTCGACCATGGTGGCACGGCTGCCGGCTGTGCGGATGGCATCGTCAGCCTCTTCCAGCGCGCCGACCGTCCGGCCGGTGATGATCAGTTCGGCACCGGCCGCTGCGGCAGCGATTGCAACCGCCCGTCCGATCCCGCGGGTGGCGCCGGTCACAAGGATGAGCTTGCCCGACAGATCGACAGAACCGGCGCCCACTATTTGGAGCCTCCGTGTGAGACACGTTTCGCGCTGAGACCGGAGGCCAGTTGGATCGGGTACTCGCCAGTGAAACAGGCATCGCAGAACTGCGGCTGGTCTTCGTTACGGGCCATACCGCCGATGGCCTTGTACATGCCGTCGACCGTGATGAAGGCGAGGCTGTCCACGCCGATCTCGGTGGCAATCTCGTCGACGGTCATACGCGCCGCGATCAGCTGGTCCTGGCTTGGCGTGTCGACGCCATAGAAACAGGGGTGCGTGGTTGGCGGGCTGGCGATGCGCATATGCACCTCGGCTGCACCGGCATTGCGCATCATCGTCACGATCTTGCGCGAAGTGGTGCCGCGCACGATCGAATCATCGACAAGAACGATTCGCTTGCCCCTGACTGCGGCCGGATTGGCGTTGTGCTTCAGCTTCACCGAATCCGTGCGGCCTTTCTGCGTCGGCTGGATGAAGGTCCTGCCGACATAATGGTTGCGGATGATCCCGAGGTCGAAGGGAACGCCCGACATTTCCGCGTAGCCCAGTGCTGCTGGCACGCCTGAATCGGGAACCGGAATGATAAGGTCTGCATCGATGTGGGACTCACTTGCCAATTCGCCACCGATGGCTTTGCGGGCGTGATAGACACCGCGCCCCTCGACGATCGAATCCGGCCGCGAGAAATAGACATATTCAAAAACACAGAACCTCGGTGCCACCTTCTGGAACGGCATCTCGCTGCGGATGCCGTTCTTGTCGATGACCAGCATCTCGCCGGGCTCCAGATCGCGCACGACAGTGGCGCCGACGATGTCTAGCGCACAGGATTCGGACGCCAGTAGCCAGGTGTCGTCACGCTTGCCGAGAATCAGCGGGCGCACCCCATGTGGGTCGCGCACCCCGATCAGCATGTCATCGGCGATGCAGACGAGCGAATAGGCACCGTCAATCTGTTTCAGCGCATCGACAAGCCTGCCGGTCACATCAGCCTGATGGGAACGGGCCACGAGATGCACAATGACCTCGGTGTCGGATGATGACTGGAACAGGCTGCCAGTTTCGATCAATGACGCGCGCAACCGGCTGGCGTTTGTCAGATTGCCGTTATGTGCAAGTGCGAATCCGCCAAAGGCGAGTTCCGACAAAAAGGGCTGAATTTCCATAAGTGGATTGATATTGCCACTCGTTGAATAGCGGTTGTGGCCGATGGCGGTGTGACCACGAAGCCGGGCCATCTGCGGTGAGTCGGCGCCGAAATTGTCACCGACATGGCCAAGGGCGCGGTGCGCGTGAAAGGCCTGTCCGTCATAGCTGACAATGCCGGCAGCTTCCTGCCCACGGTGCTGAAGCGCGTGCAGGCCAAGCGCGGTAAGAACGCAGGCCTCGTCGCTTCCGAAGACGCCGAAGACGCCGCATTCCTCGTGAAAGCAGTCAAGGGGATCGTATCCTGTTACCGGCTCGTCTTCACGCCCTGCCATAGCTGGAAATCCGCCCTCTGTTGTCCTCTGGAACATGTTCAGCGGCGCGATGGCGCGCCGCCCTTGGTATCGGGGAAATCCCCCGCTAAATCAAGCGCCGGTTGACAAGGGCCGGCACAGTCAGTTGCCGCCTTCGTCCTGCAGCAGCTCCAGCCCGCCACCCGAACGGCCATTCTCACCACCGTTGTTGTCCGACGCAGCATCTTCGATGTGCTCGCTCACGGCTTCTCCGGCTTCCTGCAGCTCCTCGGTCGTTTCCGATGCGTCGGGAAGGTTGTTGATCAGCTGTTCACGCATATCCGGTGGTAGGGCACCCGACATAAGATGGGCGCTTTCCCGCAATGCTGGTGTGATCTGCGCATCTTTGACCAGCTCGGGAAGTTTGTCCTCGCCTTCGGCTGCAACCACTGCGCTGGCATAGATCACCAGCACGATGACAAAGCCGCGGATCAGGCCGAACATAAAGCCGAGCCAGCGGTCGAGGCCGCCAAGACCGGCCTTGCTGAGACCCGGTGACACAAGCGAGGAAAAGGCGAACCACAGGACGACGACCACGATAAAGGGAATGCCCCAGGCAAGTGCCTGGCTGATACCTTCGACGCGAATCAGGTCGGTCAACACGGGCTCCAGATAAGGTGCGCTCAGCCTTGCCGCCACAATCGAGATTGGCCAGCCGGCCAGCCCCATGATTTCTCGTGTCATGCCCCGCAATGTGGCCAGCCCGCCGGAAATGACGAGAACGATGATCGCCACGAAATCGACGATGTTGAGGGCGGCGAGATCAAAACCCATAAGACTGGTCCTCTAGGGCGGCTGCTAAGCTC
>JAKMFG010000307.1 GCA_022425565.1 Alphaproteobacteria bacterium | reverse complement strand
CCCTGAGGGATCAGCACGCTGGCATTGGTCTCGATGCAGCTGTTGAAGTCCTCGAGCTTGCCGCTCTTTGCGGTGGCATCCTGAGCGACAGACGCGCCCGAAAGGGCGGTGCCTGTGAGGAGAGCGCCGAAGGTGGCAGCGATAAGGCGTTTCATGGTCATGTCTTGGTCCTCATGTCACAAAAAAGGTTTCTAGAAGATGTTCAGGAAGCCGTTGGTTACACCGACGGTTCCGTCAAATTTGTTGTTTGCCGATACGGGCAGGGTCCGGTCAGGATCAAGACCGTCCGCCGTGACCTTGGATCCGCCGCTGTAGATCTCGGTGCCGTCGCTACCGCCGGCCAGGCTGCCGCCGATCAGGCGGATTTCACCCAGATCTGCGAAATTCAGGCGTCCCATATTCGCGGTGAAGCTGCCCCCCTGATCCATGCGCCGGATGCGGGCAAAGCCGCTGTTCAGAACCCCCTGGTTGCGTTTGACCAGAAGCTGATGCGTCAAGGCGCGGGACACGACATGGACCTGATTGCTGGTGGCGTCGATGCTCAGGGCGTTTGTGCTGTTGCTCTCATTGTTGTTCAGCGCGGTGATCCGGCCGCCGTCATTGGTGATGTAGCCATTGGCCGGCAGAACCGACGAGGCGATCAGGTTGCGGGACCCGGTCAGGTTGCTGCTGGTGGACAGGTCGGCCGGATCGAAGGATGCGTTCAGGGTGCCGCCGTCAAGCTGCATCTCAAGCCTGTTCTGGGCCGAGATCAGACCACCGGTCGAGGTCATGGTGCTGAAACCGTTCTGTCGGCAGACACCGAAGAAACAGCCGGTATCCCTCTTGGTGACGCCGGTCAGGACTGCCTGGTTGTGAATTGCTGCAACATTTTTGGCGGTCAGTGACGGGTTGCTTGGTTGGCCGATGAAAATCGATCCGTCGGTATAGGCCGCCGTCATGGCGACGGTGTCGGATCCGGTGCTGGAATAGCTGATGCTGTAGTTGGCCGCATCCTCGCTGCCGATGACAAATCCGTATTTGTCGTCTGTGTTGGCGCTGGGGTTTGTCTCGAGAACATCGAGTTCGAGAAGGTTGGAGAACGAACCGGAGCTTGTCTTGTAGCTGTTTACCGCATCGACGAAGGCAAGCAGAAGTTCCTGGCCGCCATTCAGCCCGTTGCCGATAATCCCCTCGCTTCCCGTCACGGTGTAGGTGAAGCTCTGTCCGGTCGTGGCATTGGTCAGGGTGATGGTATCGCCAGCGGTGCCGGCAGTGGCGGTATCGTTGCCGGCATTGTCGATGGTGGCCGATGCCAGGCGGTAATTCATGCCGCCATCAGCACTGATCTCGCCACCGATATTATAGAGATTGCCGCCGGAAGTTCCGGTGAAATCAAGCTGGATATCGCCGCGCGTCGCCTTGATGTAGGCAGTTGATCCCGGGATTGTTAGCGCCCCGTAATCAAAGGAGCGCGAGCTTTTCTTGCGCCGCAGGAACAGGAAGCCCTGGTTGCTTTCGCTCGCGGTGACGACCGCCTCGTTGGCGCCAGACGCGCGAAGGACGCGGTTATACAGATCGCCACCCATGCTGAGTGTAACGCCGTTGTTTGACGAGATCCGGCCATTATTGTTGATGATCGAGCCGTTGGCGGTAATCGTCACACCGCCATTGTCACGGTCTGAAAGTACGGCACTGCCGCCTGTTCCCGTCTCGTCATAGCTTCCCGACGTCATCTTGCCTGACGAGGAATAGATGATCGCCAGCGCATCGCTGCTGAGCGAGTTGTTGATCACGTCATCTGCTGTGATTGCCACCGATCCTGTCAGTGTCTTGGTCGGGTCGGTGGGAATCTGGCTCTGCAGGACATAACCGTTATTGATCACATCACCGGTTGTGTCGGCGTCGATCACGAGGTCTTCGCCGGCGGTGAGCCTTGTCTGCATATCGGCATTGCCGGTGAAGGTGATGTCACGCCCGGTAGATGTCAGGGTGAGGTCGGTTTCCGCAGTCACATCGCCGCCGTTCGTGGCGAGGAATTCGAGGGTGCCTCTTGCCGTGACGACCATCTGTCCGGCCTGTGCCGTCATCTCGCCTCCGGCGAAGCGGAAACCGGCGCCTTCATCATTGATCAGTACATTGACCGTGCCGCCGCTCAGATTGGCGGCAGCACCGCTGATGTCGACGAGAACGCTGCTGTCTGAGACCGTCGCGTTTGATCCGCAGGCCGCGGTGTTCGGCGTACTGGTATTACAGGCGCCGGTGATCGGCGTGTAATAGATTGTATCGTCCTGGTCGGCGCCCGGGGTCGGGATGGCCGATGCATGTTTCAGCACTGTGGTCGTGACGCCGGCATTCAGCGCGATGGGCGTCTCGCCGATGCTGACCGAGCCGTTGACGTCGATCTCCTTGGCGATCATGTCAAGCCGCGCAAAGGTGCCTGAAAGGCCACCGCTCTGCACCAGGATGTCACCCTGTTCTGCCTTGATGATGTAGAAGGTGCTGAACGGGTCCGAGCCGAGCTGTGCATTGGCGCCGGTCACCGATGTCGCTGTAGCCGAGCCAAGAATGTCGCCCGTCGTCAGCAGCGCCGAAGAGGTGTTGACGAAGGAGCCGCCATTGACAGTGATCCCGTTCGGATTGGCGACGACGACATGCGCCCGTGTGCCGGTGACCGTCAGCGGCCCCTCAAAGGTTGTCCGGAAGGCAGCGCCCGAGCTTGTCACCTCATTGATGATGGCGCGGGCGTTCGCCGAGCTGTTGTTCAGCTCGACGCCATGGCTTGGCACATTGAAATGGGTGTAACGGTTATGGCTTGTTCCGGTGGTGCCGGTCGGAGCCTCGATATCGACGACAATGGTCGTGCCGGTGCCGCCTGGCTGGCTGACCTTTGACGGATCGGCATGTTCCACGACGCCGGCAACATTCGCTGCAAGCGCTGGCGATGCCAGCATCTGAACAGCCAGAAGCAGGGCTGCGAGACGGGCGTCGAGACGCCTGTTGAAGCTGATATGGTTCATCTTCATCCCCTCACAGCTCGGCGATCGAATACAGGAATTTGACATAGGTTTCGACGCGGTTGTTCTTGATGCCCCGCTTGCGATACAGGGGCGCACCAGCGCCGATCTCGCCCGACAAGCCGCCGAAATTCATCCGCATCCCGCCGCGGCCGCCAGCGACGACGTTGGTCGATCCGCTTGCAAGATCGCGCGCGGCGCCAAAATCGAGGCCGCCATAGACCTGCAAGCTGGCGGCGTAGGATTCGAGACCCTTTGGCATGAAACGCTCGGCGACAGGCAGAATCACGTCTGTCTGTGCATAAAACCCGCTGTCACCGGAAATGGCGTTGCCCTTGAAGCCGCGCACTGATTTCTGTCCACCGGCTGAAATCTGCTCCGAACTATAGAGCGGGTGCGGCGCGAGCTGGCCGGCGTAGGTTGTCTGGACGGTCATGCCCGGGAACTGGGTGAAGGTGACACTTCCATCGGCCTCGATCTTGCGGAACTGCGCGCGCGGTGCCGTCTTGTCGAGCCCGTTGTCGCGGGTCGCATTCAGCAGCTTGGTACCAGCTGCAAGATACAGGTTGGAGCTGAGTGAGATTCCGTTATCCAGCCTGCCGCTGTATTTCAGGCCTGCCCGTGTGGTGGTCAGCCGCTGCGGTGTCAGCACCAGGTCGTTGATCGTCCGGCGGGTGCTTTTCTTGGCAAGCGAAAACTCGGCCTTCACATCGCCTGTTTCCGTCTTGAACAGGGCGCGGGTCACTTTCAGCTCACGGCTGTCGGTACGGCCAAAAATCTGCGTCAAGGCATCGACGTCGCTCAGATAGTCGGAATAGCTGCTCGATGCCTCGACGGTGTAGCGACCAACAGGCATGGTGAAGGACCCGGCAAGTGCGTTGGTGTCGGCCGACCCGATATGGCTCAGCGATACCGTCTCGTTCAACGACAGCAGATTGTCTGCATCGACGCCAAGCGTGGATTTTGTGGTTCCAGTGCTGCGTGAGCCGGAATTGTCGAGGCCTGCCTTGTAGCGCACTGGGCGCCTTACAATGGCTTCGTCAATCTGTACGACTGTCTGGCCAGCCTCGGTCCCCGGCACCAGGTTCAGGGTCGCCTTTACGCTTTGCGGCCTGTTTAGCTGTGCCAGCCCCTGGTCGATCTCGTTGATGTTCAGAATATCGCCGGGCTTTGCCGCGAATGCCATCCGGACCCGCCGCTTGTCTTCGGGTCTGCCGTCATTCAGGCGAATATCCTCGATGGTTCCCTCGACGACGGTAAAGCCGAGCGTGCCGGTGCTCAGGTCCTGAGGTGTGATGTAGGCGCGTGTGGTTACAAACCCGGCATCAAGGAAATAGCCGTTCAAACGCTCCAGTGCGCCGCCGATCAGGTCCGGTGTGATGCAGGCGCCGATGTCGCCGGCAAACATGGCATCGCTCATCACCGGGTCGATCAGCGTCGAATCTGTCAGGCTGACAGTCATCAGCTCGAAGCAGGCTTTTGCTGTTTCGGTTTCCGCGACCTCGGCTGTCGTTTCACCTGCGTCCTCGGCAAGTTCGATCGGCACCGGTGCGGGGGCAGTCGGCGCGGACTCCTCTGGCGCGGTGATGGCGTCGAGGGTCAGCTCCTGCGCCACGCTGGCACTGCCATCCAGGGTCAAAGCCGGCTCAACAGGTATTTCCGTGCCCTCAAGCGTGAGTGCGCCGGCACCATTGGCTGTTTCCGTCAGCGGCACCCGGACCGGACTGGATATGGGCAGCGTCATGGGAAGCTGGGATTCTGCTGTTTCTGCGGCAGAAGCTGTTTCTTCAGGCGCGGTGTCGACTGGCGCGCTATCGACTGGCGCGGTGTCAACTGGCGCGGGCGCATCATCCTGAATCGCGGGGGCGGCCTGTTGCTCTTGTTCCGGTGAAGTCTCAGGGGCGGGTTGGGATGGCGTCTCCGGTGCGGGCTCGGCGGCCGGCTGGTCCCCGCCGCCATCCATGAAGCCGTCCTCGATAATCGCAGACGGCACCTCCAGATCATCAGGATCGCCGCCCGCTAGCTGCAGGTAATTGGTCTTCACGTCATCCGCCAGTTGGCGGCCTTTGATTGCGTATAGTTTGCCAACGCTGTCCACCGCCGCCCAGAACCCCGGTGATGCGGGCTCGTCACCCTGGGCTGCCAGAACGACTGATGCGCCCGGCAGTGCCAGCATGGTCACGAAGCCCAGGCAGTATGCCCGAACTCTGTTTTGGAAGGCGGCTTTCAACGCGCGGCCCTAGCGGCCAAGGCTGTGCTTGACGGCACAACTGTTGAGATCACAACCATTGGGGTAAAAAACGCAGTCATGAAAAACGACACTCTTCGGCATACTTGGTTGCCGATGGCCCGTGCGCCATTTCATGGCAATGCGGTCGGCATTCAGGTGGTATGGGTA
>JAKMFG010000277.1 GCA_022425565.1 Alphaproteobacteria bacterium | reverse complement strand
GACTACAGCAATCCGGCGACCATTTTCAAGGTGGCAAGCGTCCTGCTGACCCCTTTCATCTTCGCCTATCTGCTGAAGCCCGTGGGCATGTATTCCGGCGCGCCAATCTTCATCGCGCTTGTCATTTACCTGTTCGGCGAACGCCGTTGGAAGTGGATTCTCGGCATCACCCTGCTGATCTACGCGATCCTGCTCGGCCTGTTTGTCGTTGTACTGAATGCGCCGCTGCCGCAGGGCAATGTATCGCCCTTCTATGATTTCAGCGGCTTCATCCTGAAAATGAACACCAACCTTCAGAATCTCTGGTAACGATCATGGTGGAAAAATTCCTCGCCGGCAGTTCGGCTCTCTTCGGTGACCCGATCACCATTGCGATTTTCGTCTTTGGCGTGATCGGCGGCATGCTGTTCGGCGCCATCCCGGGCGTCAGCATGCTGACGCTGGCAGCCATCCTGTTGCCGTTCACGGCCAATCTGGAGCCGGCCCAGGGCGTCATGCTGTTTGCGGTGATCTATTGTACCGGCACCTACGGCGGCGCGATCACTGCCATCCTGTTCAATATTCCGGGGGCGCCGGAAAACGCACCTACCGCATTTGACGGCTATCCGATGACCAAGCAGGGCAAATCCGGCAAGGCCGTCGGCGCTGCCGTCCTGTGTTCGGCGATCGGTGGTGTCGCCTCGGCGCTGGTGATGATGGCCGCGACCGAACCGCTGGCAAACTGGGCCATCCGCAATATCGGCCCGCCAGAGATTTTCGCGCTGGTCTTTTTCGGTCTGGCGGTAGCCTCGTCGGTTGGCGGGCGTACCATCTGGAAAGGCTGGATGTCCGTTCTGCTCGGCCTTCTGATCGCGACCATCGGCCAGGATCCGGTCGGCGGCATCAACCGCTATAATTTCGGCTTTACCGATCTGGCGGCTGGCATTGCCTTCGTCCCCGCCATTCTGGGCTTCTTCGCCGTGTCGGAGATTTTCGTGCAGGCGGAAAAGAAGGCAACCGGCCAGTATGACGCGCCAAAAGTCGGCATGTCCTTCCCATCGGTACTTGAATTGTGGGCGCATAGATTTGCCGTTCTTCGCTCCATTCTCGTCGGCTTCTTCTGCGGCATCCTTCCTGGCATTGGCGCTACTCTCGCCGCCTTCATGGGTTATGGCGAAGCGGTGCGCTGGTCGAAGAACAAGGAAGAGTTCGGCAAGGGCAAGCTAGAGGGCGTAATCTCGTCCGAGACAGCCAACAACGCGGCAACAGGCGCGGCGATGATCCCGCTTCTGGCGCTCGGTCTTCCCGGCGGTGCGCTGACCGCGATGATGGTTGCCGTCTTCCAGATGCATGATCTGGAACCCGGGCCCCTCGTCTTCTACAACTCGCCGGAACTGATCTGGATCGTGTTTGCGGCGATGTTCTACGCCAACCTTTCGATTCTGTTCATCGGCCTGATCGAAACCAAGACGATCCTCTATCTGCTGAAGATCCCGTTCCAGTTCCTGGCACCGCTGATCCTGCTTCTGGCGACTATCGGCGCCTATATCAGCCGCGGTCTGGTGCTCGATGTCATGGTCATGTTCGGCGCCGGTATCATCGGCTTCCTGCTGCGCCGGACAGGCTATTCGATCCCGGGTATTGTGCTCGGACTGATCCTCGGCAAAATCGGCGAGCAGAACTTCGCTCAGGGCATGCAGATGGTGCATTACGACATGATCACCTACTTCTCGCGCCCGATCTGTACCATTCTGATCATCGCCGGAACATTGACACTGGCAGCCGGCCTATATAGAGCCTTCTCATCACCCAAAGAGGCAGGTTGAGACGGCCAAGACGCCGGGAAGGATGTCCCGTGTCCGAAGACACAATGATGATTGATGAACTTGTTGCCCGCGCCCGCACCGCGCAGGCGCGTTACGAGGCAATGGGCTCGCAGACCCTGTTTGACAAGGCGTGCCAGGCGGTCGCATGGGTGCTGATGCAGCCAGAGCGCAACCGCGCGCTTGCCGAGATGGCGGTTGAGGAAACCGGCCTCGGCAATGCCGACGACAAGGTTCGCAAGAACCACAACAAGACCCTTGGCCTGATGCGCGATATCAAGGACGTCACCGCCTTCGGCCATATCGAGGATGATGACGAGAACGGTCTGTCGATCTATTACCGGCCAAAAGGCGTGATCGCCGCCATCGTGCCCTCGACCAACCCGCTGGCTACGCCAGTCAACAACACCATCAACGCGCTGAAGACAGGCAATGCGATTATCCTTGCCCCCTCGCCCAAGGGCGTGAAGCCGTTGCTGGCGCTGTTCGAGCACATCCACCCGGCACTGGCGAAACTGGGACTTCCCGAAGACCTGGTCCAGATGATCCCGGCGCCACCGTCAAAACCGAAGACAGAACGGTTGATGCAACTTGCCGACATTGTTGTCGTCACCGGATCTCAGGCCAATGTCCGCGCCGGCTATTCGTCCGGCACACCGGCGCTCGGCGTTGGAGCGGGGAATGTCGTCTCGATCATCGACGAGACGGCCGACATCGCCGATGCAGCGGCCAAGATCGCCGCCTCCAAGACCTTCGACAACGCCACATCCTGTTCATCGGAAAACGCGGTGATTGCCGTTGATGCCGTCTATGACAAGCTGGTGGCGGCACTGGCGGCAGAGGGCGGCTATTGCCTGGATGCGGCGCAAACGGCGCATCTGGAAGGCATTCACTGGCACAATGGCAAGCTGACCTCGAAGCTGATGGCCAAAGATATCGACGTCGTGCTGGCGGAAACGGGCTTTGCCGATATCGCACCCGCCAACACCAGCTTCCTTGTTGCTCCACAAAGCGATTTTGGCCCGGAACACCCGATGACCGGCGAGAAGATGTCACGCTTCCTTGCGCTGCACCGGGCCAGCGATTTTGACGATGCCATGGGAAAGGCAGTCGCCATCCAGAACCATATGGGGGCCGGCCATTCGCTGAGCCTGCATTCGGCGGATGACGGACGCGCTCGCAGGCTGGCGATGGAAGCACGCACGTGCCGCGTCATTGTCAATCAGGCGCACTGCTTTGCGAATGGCGGTTTTTTCAACAACGGCATGCCCTTCTCGCTTTCCATGGGATGTGGCAGCTGGGGTGGAAACTCCATCGACGAGAATCTGAACTGGCGGCACTTCGTCAATAAGGTGCATGTGGTTCGCACGATACCCGAGCGGCGCCCGTCCCTTGACGAAATTTTCGGCGATTACTGGAACGAGTACGGCCAATGACCGCTGCCGCATCGAGCATCGCAGCTCAGCTCGACATCAATGCCGGGGTGGCTGGTGATGCTGTCTGGCTGACCTCGCCGGATACCGGTGCCACGGTGACCTGGGCCGCCGCCCGCGACGCCTCGCGCAAGATCGCCTGCCAGCTTGATACGCTGGGCCTTGAACCCGGTGCGCCTGTAGCCGTCGCCGCACAGAACTCGATCTGGTCGACGCTGTGCTTCGCCGGCATCACGACTGGCGGCTATCTGGCGACACCGCTGAACCTTGTCGCTGGTGCACGTGTTCTTTCCTATGTCCTCGGTCATTCCGGTGCTGGTGTCGTGCTGTGCACGGACGAGCAGCGTGACATGATCGAAGAAGCCATCGCCAGCGTTGAACAAGACGTCACCATCATCCGCCTTGACCCGGACAATGGCCCCGACTGGCCGCAGGGCGACAACGCCGCCACAGCGCCGCACACGACCCCTGCAGCCGTCACACCCGGCCTTCTGATGTACACCTCCGGCACCACCGGCAACCCCAAGGGCGTGGTCCTGACACATGCCAACCTGATGGCGGCCGGTATGAATGTCGTCACCGGCCATGGCGTGAGGCCAGACGATACCGCGATGTGCGTACTGCCGATCTACCACATCAACGGGCTGTGCGTGACAGTGATGGGAACGCTGATGTCGGCAAGCGGACTGGCGATGCCCTACCGGTTTTCAGTGCGGGCCTTCTGGAAACAGGTCCGCGACAGTAACGTCAGCTGGTTCAGCGCCGTGCCTACCCTGTTTGCCTATCTGCTGAATGACGAGACCCCGCCGGATATTGACCGCGAAAGGCTGCGTTTCTCACGCTCGGCCTCGGCGCCCTTGTCTCCTGAAATCCATCGGCGTTTCGAGGACCGGTTCCACATTCCCATCATCGAAACCATGGGACTGACCGAAACAGGCGCACAGATTCTGACCAATCCGATGCCACCTGCCTCGCGAAAGATTGGCTCACCTGGCACCGCCGTCGGCAACGAGATCATCATCGGTGACGACATGCAGTCCGAAGTGGCACGCGGCACAACAGGCGAAATTCTCGTGCGCGGCGCCAATGTGATGCAAGGCTATCTTCACCAGCCAGAAGAAACGGCAAAGACCGTCACCGCAGATGGCTGGCTTCGCACCGGTGATCTAGGCCATATGGACGAGGACGGGTTCGTCTTTGTTACCGGCCGGATCAAGGAACTGATCATCAAGGGCGGCGAGAACATTGCGCCGCGCGAGGTTGATGAAGTGCTTCTCGAGCATGCCGATATTCTCGAAGCCGCTGCCTTTGCTGTGCCTTGCGACAATTACGGCCAGCGGGTTGAAGCCTGCATCCGCTACAAGCCCGGCCGAAACGCGACCGAAAGCGACCTCCTCGCACATTGCGTCTCGCGGCTTGGCAAGTTCAAGTCCCCGGACCGGGTCCATGTCCTCGAGGATTTGCCGAAGGGCCCTTCGGGCAAGGTACAGCGCCTGAAGCTGCATGACATGGTCTATGGCGGAGACGCTGCTTGAACGGCATGTCGCTGACGGCCCTGCTGCCATCTCTTGACCCGGTGCTGGTTACCATCATCTGCGCCATCTTCCTGTTCGCAGGCGTGGTAAAGGGGTTTCTCGGGATTGGCCTTCCAGCGGCAGCGATGGGACTGCTGACGCTCGTGATACCGCCGACCGAGGCCATATCGCTTCTCTGGCTGCCGATCCTGTTTACCAACATCTTCCAGTTCAGCCGCGCGCCGGAACGGCGCAGCATCGCCACAAGCTACATCTGGTTCGCCGTGCCGCTGGCCGCCAGTATCTTCCTGACATCTCTGTTTATCAATGACTACCCGACGGCGCTGCTGACGGTCGCCATCGGCAGCGCCATGGTGATCTTCTCGCTTAACCTGTTGTTCGGGGTGACGGTGCCGATCGGTCCAGGCCCGGCCTGGCAAGGTGTTTTTGGCATCGTTGCCGGCGTTCTCGGCGGATTGAGCTCTATCTGGTCACCACCGGTCGCCATGTATCTGATTGCGCGCGGCACCCCCAAGGAACGCTTCATCGGTGCGGCGGGCTTTCTGTTTCTTGCCGGCTGTGTACCGCTTGGCATCGGGCTGGTGATGTCGGGGCTGATCACCTGGGCGGTGATCGTCAAATCATCTCTCGGCCTGGTGACGACGCTGATCGGCTTTCGCGTCGGCGAGATCATGCGCGAGCGTGTCTCGCAACACCGGTTCCGGCAAATTGTCCTTGTCGCCTTCCTGCTGATGGGACTGCGTCTGATCACGGTCGGATTGACCTAGACCGGACGCATCACCCCTTGCCGCGCCACGGGATCAGCTTTCCGATCACCCAGCGCATCACCAGATCGAACAGCAGGCCAAGCAGGCCCATGATCAGGATCGTGACCCAGATCAGCTCATAGTCGGACACCGTACGGGCCACATTCTCGATGAACCCGATACCTGTCGTGCCGGCAAGCATCTCGGCCGCCACCAGCGTGCCCCAGCAGACACCAATCGAAATCCGCACACCAGTCAGAATCTCTGGCAGTGCGTTCGGCAGGATCACATAACGCAAGATTTGCCGGTCCGTTGCACCAAGCGAGTGCGAGGCACGAATTTTCGACAGTTGCGTACCGGATGCACCGGTTCTGGCCGAGATCACCATGATGGCGAAGGCAACCATGAACAGCAGGAAGATCTTGCCGTCATCCTGAATGCCGAAAATCGTCAGGATCAGCGGCGCCCAGGCTAATGGCGGTACCGGCCTGTAAAGCTCGATCAGCGGGTCGAAGAAGGATTTGAACAGGCGCGAAACGCCCATATAGATGCCAAGCGGCACCCCGAGCATGATACCAAAGGCCATCGCCACGAGAACACGGAACAGCGAATCCCAGATATGCCCGTCCAGCATGGGGACAGAACCGAGATAGACATCGCCCTGGGCGAAGGCCAGCATATGATCCTTGTAGGTCGGCTGAAATTCGCCATCTACGCCATGCGTGCCGTAATCACCGGGAAGCATGTCCACAATGCTGTCGGGGAAGAGGAAGCCAACCACATCGGCAATCGAAAGCCATTTCCACCAGAGAAGGCGCGTACCCTTATAGCCGCCCCCGCCACTCATATCGGGGTTTGCAAGGGTGACAAAGGTGACCACGACATCGCTTGGCTTCGGCAGCCAGCGCCCCGAACCCTGTTCGGTACATTGGGTTTTCGACTTGACGATACCCTGACCCGGGAAGAACGTCGCCTCGACAATGCCAAGGCCACCCTTGGCGTCATCCACCGTCGCATTCAGCTTGGCAACCGCATTGTTGATGCCTTCCATGGCCTGCGCCGGGAAGATGGTTGCATCGTCAATGCGCTTGAAAATCCGCTCAACAGCCTTGACGTAGGCCTTGCGCGCCTTTGCCCCATTCTCGTCGAGATCGACTTGCGGCTCGCCCTTTTTCACCGAATTGATCAGCTCGGCCGTAGACGCGATCATGTCTTCGACCCGAGGCGACAGGTTGCGAATAGAAAGGAAATCCTTGGAGACATCGACGAGTTCTGCGCTGACATGGTCGAACATGACGCCGCGAGACGTCATCGGAAGCATCGGAATCTCAACCTCGGACGTGCCCCAGCGCGACTGCGTGAGCGCCTCTGGCGACGGCATCATGTCGCCCGGACCGGCCTCGAGCTTGCCGGTCAGATCTGCCAGCTGTCCCTCTACATCGGCAAGGCTGCGCTTCGTCGCTTGCGAGGTAAACTCGGGATTGGACAGAAGTGCAATCAGCTGCCGTGTCCTGTCGACACTGGTTTCAAGCCGCCTTGCCTCGTCGGCGCTGAACACGCCTTCCGGCATCGAGGTTGAGAGCGCCTCCAACTGCGCGCTGTTGCGCACCGCCAGCGTCGTGGATTTCAGATAGCGTGAACGAACCGGAAGCGCCGCGCTGATCGGTGCCAGCGATTCACCAATCTTGGCAATCTGGCACAATTCATTGGCGGCATTCGGGAAGACCGCGCGTGCCGCTCCCCAGGAAAAATAGAACCACACCAGCATCAACGCCGCGACACCGCAGACGGCCCAGTACCAGCCGCCCTTGGTCCGCTCTGGATCGCCGAAGACCTCGTCGCGCGCGCGCAGGCGCGTCTGCAGGACACCGACCCTGATGGACCAGACGAAAGCAATCAGAAGTCCGATGATCGTAAGCAGCGCGAATATCGCGCGATTGTCAGAAAGCCACTCAGCCATGACCCATGATCTCCTCTTCCATATCCCAGATCATGGTCAGGATTTCCTCACGAATTGAGCTGAATTCCTGTTCTTGCTTGATTTCACGAAGCGAGCGGGTAAGGCCCATTTCAGCGAATGGCAGGTTGTATTCACGATGTATGCGACCAGGGCGCGGTGCCATGACGAACAGACGCTCGCCAAGCAGAAGCGCCTCTTCAACGGAATGGGTAATGACGATGATTGTCTTGCCCGTCTTCTTCCAGAGTTCGAGAATCAGGGACTGCATCTTTTCGCGCGTCAGCGCGTCGAGTGCGCCAAGCGGCTCATCCATCAGGATCAATGACGGGTCATTGACCAGACAGCGTGCCAGTGCAACACGTTGCTGCATGCCGCCAGACAGCTGGTAGGTGGGCGTATCGCCAAACCCTTGAAGACCAACCGTATCCAGCCAGTTCAGAACCTTCTCCGCCGTTTCCGCTTCCGGCGCGCCGCTCATGCGGAGTCCGAAATCGACGTTGCGCGCGACGGTCAGCCATTCGAACAGGGCGCCCTGCTGGAAAACCATGCCGCGTTCCGCGCCCGGGCCTTCAATGTCGACGCCACCTAGCGTCAGATCGCCAGATGTCGGGTTCAGAAACCCTGCGACCATATTCAGCAAGGTTGTCTTGCCGCATCCGGACGGGCCTAGAACGGCAAGGATTTCACCCTGTTTCAATTCAAAATTAATGTTCTTTAGCGCCTCAACCTCCGCGCCGGATTGCGCGTCGCGGAAGGTCATGCACAGGTCACGGCAAATCAGGTCGGACATGTTGTTAGCCTAGGAAGGGAAGAGAAAGACGGGGCCCGTCATCCGGGCCCCGTCAAAAGTCTGTTTGAGGCTGTCAGGCCTACTCGATGAACTCGCCAGTCATGACCTTGGCGATCTTCTCGTCGACGTTCCAGGCGCCAGGCTTCTTGAAGACAAGGCCAAGCGACTCGGCTGCAGCGGCTGCGGTGCCGTCTTTGCCGAAGAAGTTGCTGGTCTGATCTTCAGCCGTCGGGAAGACAAAGCCGGCCATCTGGTTGCGGGTGGTGGCGACGTCCATACCGGCGTCGGCAGCAACCTTGGCGATCTGCTCGTCAGAAGCAGTCCATGCAGCGTTTGCCTCATGGGTTACCTCGAGGAACGAACGGACGAGGTCCGGGTTCTCGTTAGCAAAGGACTCGGTCACAGACACAACGTCGAACGAACCGATGCCGGCATCGGTCTTCTCCTGTGTCGACATGATCGGTGATCCGACTTCGCCAGCTGCCTTGGCGGATGCACCACCAAAGATGCAGGCCATGTCAACCGAACCGTCAGCAAGCGAAACAGCGCCGTCAGGCGGAGCCTGGTCAACGATGGTCATGGTGTCGATATCGACATCAAGAGCCGCCATCTGCTTGCGGAACGAGAAGTCAGCCATGGTGTTCAGCGGAACAGCAACGGTCTTGCCCTCAAGCTCGGAAGCGTTGGAGGAGTTGATGCCAAGCGAGCTTGCGACGAAGCAGTCATTCGCCTCGTAGACAACGGCAATGCTGACCATCTTGAGCGGCGCACCCTGCTGGATCGCGGTCACAAACGGTGCCAGACCCTGCGAGTAAGCGATGTCGATATCGCCTGCCAGCATGGCTTCAGTCATTTGCACACCAGTCGAAAAATCTGTCCAGTTGACGTCGACACCCATGGCATCGTCATAGGCCTTGTCGACCTTTGCGATCTGGTTCGGCGTTGCCCACTCAAGGAAGAAGGCGACGTTGACAGAGTCAGCAGCATGAGCCGTGCCGGCCATACCGGCCATCGCAAGCGAAGCTGCTGCTGCAATATATCTTGTTGTGAACTTTTTCATTTAGTTCTCCCATGTGACACGCTGCACTGACTGTCATGCGGGTAATCGCCTGCAGCGTGTGGAATTTTTTGGTGACCCGCATGACTCTTTCAAGAACGAACGCGTTCCCGACGTTACACAATGTTGACCTTTTCTAATTTTGTCTAGCTATCTGCCATACGACAGGTGCTTGTCTTTTTTCAGCCTTCAACCGTCAGCCCAGCCGAAATGCCCTGCAGAAGATCGGCAAGTGCCGCGGGCGCCTCGACCATCACATCGTGCTTCGTCGGCATCGAGTGACACTGCCATCCCGAACGCTTTGACACCCGCTCATACTCTTCCCAGAAGATCGAGGGCTTGTTGCGTTCAGCGAGGATATAATGCCTGTCGGCAACCTCAGCCTCACGGCCGGTCAGGGTTACCCCTTCAATCAGGCACCGCATCGGATGTGGCGTGCATTTCGCCCGTAGCCATGCCAGATGTTCGGAATCATCGCTCCACGCTTCAAACAGGTCCGGTTCGACCATAAAGCCGCCATTTGCAAGCTGCGTGCGAAAAGCAGCAGTGCGCTCGGGATTGCGATTGGCAATGGCCGACACACCACTCTTCTCAGGCACGATAGCATCAAGATAGACAAGCGTGCGAATGCGCTCCGGCATGCGGTCGGCGACACCTGTGATGATAATACCACCATAGGAATGGCCGACGAGAATAACATCCTCGAGATCCTTCCATCTGATATGATTGACGATATCAAGAACATGGGTGTCGGGAATGATGTCTGGTGACGCAAGATGGCTGCGCTCACCAAGGCCGGTCAGCGTGGGAGAAGTCACAATATGATCATGGGCACGAAGCGCCTGCTCAAGCGGCCCCCAGCACCAGCCACCATGCCATGCGCCATGCACAAGCACGAAAGTCGCCATGTCGCCTTCCTTCAATGACCTACTGTATGAACTACACAGTCTGGAAATATCAGCAAACTACGCGCTTCGAAACACCTTAATTTGCACCGCCGTATTTCCCGGCGACCAGACGCTGACCATGCTGTCGCCGACGTTTTGAAAGCTGCACAGCCCTTGCTGGCGGCGACCGGCTAGCCTACCGTGACACGGCTGATATGAAATGTCACAAAGGGCCCCCGACGACATGGCAAAGATTCTGATCACCGGCGCAAACGGGTTTATCGGCAGCCGGCTCGCCGCCACCATGCCACCTGGCAGCAGCGTGCGTCTTAACGGCAAGGATGACATGGTCGAGAGACTCGTCCTTGTTGATCACGTGGTCACAGACACCACATCCGGCCCAGACGGCGCAGAATGGGCCGAGGGCGATCTCGGCGCACTCGTCGCCTCACAGCCAGACCTGTTCAGCAGCGCCGATGCTGTGTTCCACCTTGCCAGCGCCACCAGCGGCGAATGCGAGGCAGACCTTGATCTGGGGATCAATGCGAACCTGCTTGGCGGGGTTGCGCTCGGGCGCTGCCTCGCATCGGCGGCGCATCGTCCGCTTCTGGTCTTTTCCAGCACGCTTGCCATCTATGGCGGCACGCCTGAGGCCCCTCTTCCGGCCGTTGTCGACGACACCACGCACCCGACGCCGCAGAACAGCTATGGGGCCCAAAAGCTGATGCTTGAAGCATTCTTCGCCGACCTGTCACGGCGCGGCCTGATCACCGCGCGCTCGCTGCGGCTGATGACCGTCAGCGTCCGCCCGGGACGGCCGAACGGGGCGGCAAGCTCGTTCCTGTCAGGCATGATCCGCGAACCACTTCAGGGCGAAGATGCCAATGTGCCGGTCAGTCCCGACCTTCGGGTTGTGCTGAATTCGCCGGATGGCGCGGTGGCCGGTCTGCGCCATGCGGGGGCTGTCACGGACGGCGTTTGGGGCGGTCCACGCGGGGTGAACCTTCCCGGCATTTCCGTCACCGTCGGCGATATGGCAGCGGCGCTGGAGGCTGTAGGCGGCGCAGAGGTGGCTGCCCGCCTGAGCTGGCAACGTGACGAGACCATCGAGCGGATTGTCACAAGCTGGCCTGCCAAAGTGACCAGCGAACGCGCCGCCGGCATCGGCTTTGCCGACGACAAACCATTCATCGAGGCGGTCCGTGACTTCAACGCCGCCCTAAGCAGGCCATAAACAGGAGTTAGTCCAGTGAACCTTGCCGCGATACCCCGAATTTCGCTTGCCCACCTTCCGACTCCTATTGAGCCGATGCCACGCCTGTCGGCAGAGCTTGGCGGGCCGGAAATCTGGGTCAAGCGCGACGATTGTACCGGTCTGTCCACCGGCGGCAACAAGACCCGCAAGCTGGAATTCCTCATGGCCGAGGCCGAGGCCGCCGGTGCTGACATGGTGATGACGCAAGGCGCGACACAGTCAAACCATGCGCGCCAGACAGCAGCCGCAGCGGCAAAGCTTGGCATGAAATGCCATATCCTTCTCGAGGATCGCACCGGATCGAATGATCCGAACTACATCAGCAATGGCAATGTCCTGCTCGACCATCTGCATGGCGCAACAACGGAAATCCACCCCGGCGGCGGCGACATGAATGCCATTATGGAGGCCGAGGCCGACAGGCGGCGGAGTGGCGGTGCCAGCGTCTATACCATTCCGGGTGGCGGCTCGAACCCGACAGGGGCGATTGGCTATGTCAATGCAGCGATGGAGCTTGTTGCGCAGACGAATGACGCCAGGCTTTCATTTGACAGAATCGTTCACGCCACCGGCAGCGCCGGCACACAGGCAGGCATCATCACCGGCCTTCGTGCGATGAACGCAAAGATCCCGCTTCTGGGAATCGGTGTGCGCGCGCCAAAACCGAAGCAGGAAGCAAATGTCCTGGCTCTTGCCGAAGCGACGGCGGAACGCATCGGCTGCGCCGGCGTCGTCAGGCCGCAGGACGTCACCGCCAATTGCGACTATGTCGGCGAAGGATACGGCATTCCGACAGAGGGCTGCCTGGAGGCGATCCGCATGTTTGCCGAGCTGGAGGGACTGCTTCTCGACCCGGTCTACTCGGCCAAGGCGGCGGCAGGCCTTATCGACCTGATTCGCACCGGCAAATTCTCTGCCGGCCAGCGGGTGCTGTTCTGGCATACCGGCGGCGCGGTGGCGCTGTTCGGCTATGACAAGGCGCTGACAGCCTGATCCACCCCCTCTCCCCTCACCACAGGGTAAAGAGAATGTTGATTGCAAGGACCTGCAGCACCGCGGCGGCAAACCTGTCGAGATAGAGCTTCATCGCGAAATAGCGCGTTCGAACAGACTTCCGGCTCATCGTTGCGGCGAGCATGGCATAGAAGGCAAGCTCGATGCCCAGATGGTTGCCGACAATGGCCAGCTTGTGGGCAATATCCATATCCGGCGGGAAGATCGCGACCAGAACCGCAGCCGCGAACAGCACAGATTTCGGATTCGACAGATTGACCAGCAGACCACTGCGAAAGGCATGACCCACCGGGATCACCGCCTCGGCAACAGGCTGCGGTGCTGCTTTCCAGATTCCATATGCCAGATAGCTCAGATACAGGCCGCCGACGATCTTCACCAGCATATAGGACCAGGGGATCAGTCTGAAAACGGCATCCAGACCGACCAGTGCGGCAAGCGTCCAGCCGGCGGCGGTGATGCCAAGCCCGCAGCCGATTGCCATGCCGGCGCGGCCGCCGGCGCTCAGCACCGTGCGGATGGCGACGACAAGCGCCGGGCCGGGGCTTGCCATCGCGGCAAGCAGGGTGATGTTGAAGGCGATGACGTGCTCGGGCTGCATGTGACAGGCGTCTCTGGCTTGCAGGATGTGGCAAAGGCGATGCTGGCCGGTCAGGACCGGTTCTGGATCAGGTCCCATTTGTTGCCGAACGGATCTTCGAAAACCGCAACCTTGCCATAGCTCTCATCGCGCGGCGGCTCAAGGAACCGAACACCAGCCGCGATGAAGCGTTCGTGGTCGGCATCGAAATCGTCGGTCCTCAGGAACAGGAACACCCGCCCACCAGCCTGGTTGCCAATGGCAGCCTGCTGCACGCTGTCGACGGCTCTTGCAAGCAGCAGGCGCGTCTGCGCCGCGTCATCGGGAGAGACCAGCACCCATCGTTTGCCGTCATCGAGCGGCGTATCCTCGACCAATGTGAAACCCAGCTTGCCGACATAGAACGCAATTCCGGCATCGTAATCCGGAACCAGCAGCGAAATGGCCGAGACAGACCGGGACATGGCGTCGTTCCCCGAACCGGGTCAGGTAGAACCGGCTTCGACGAAGAAGTTGTTTGCGGTGCAGGCACCGGCATCATCCGACGCGAGGAACACCACCATGCGCGCGACATAGACAGGCTCGATCAGATCGGGAAGACACTGGCGCTGCAGATGCTTCTCAAGTGCCTCCGGCGTTGCCCAGAGCTCCTTCTGCCGCTCGGTCATGATCCAGCCCGGAACCACCGTATTCACCCGAATTCGGTGCTCGCCAAGATCACGCGCCATAGTGCGGGTCAGGCCGTGAACGGCAGATTTCGCGGTGGTGTAGGCTGGAAAGCCACCCTGCGCTTCCCACCAGCTGTTGGAGCCGAGATTGATGACCGAGCCGCCACCGGATGCGATCATTCCCGGAGCCACAGCCTGAATGGCGAAGAACATATGGCGGATATTGGTGGCTTGCCGCTCGTCCCAATATTCAGGGGTCACATCCTGCCATTTGTGGCGGTCATCCCGCGCGGCGTTGTTTGCAAGCACCGTCGCCGGTCCGTGACGCTCGGCCAGCGCCGCAATTCCGGCGCGAAGGGCCTCGATATCGCACAGATCGCACAGCTCATAATCGACAGAGCCGTCGATGCTGTCCTTGAGCGCGGCAGCACCCTCGGCGTCTCTGTCCAGAAAGCCGACCTTTGCACCTTGCGCGGCAAAGGCGGCAACGGTGGCGGCGCCGATGCCGGACGCACCGCCCGTCACAATCACACTCTTGCCCTCGAGGCTCGGATATCTGGCGAATTCGGTCATGCCTGTCTGTCTCCCAAATCTGTCTCTCGGCCGGCAAAGGCTCAGCCGGCATGTCATTGTGTAGTCATGCCATCATGCGGTGTTGCTGTCGACTGTCTCCTTGCCCATCCCGCCACTTTCCCGGATAGTTGCGGACTGGGGAACGAGGAAGCGGAGAAACGCATGTTCGGACAGTTGGAAGGGACGGGCTTTGAGGTCCTGGATGCCGAATTCAGCAACTGTATCCTCGGCACGGCACATGTCGAGCGGCTGTGGACCGGCGGCCGCTGGTGCGAGGGGCCGGCCTGGTTCGGCGGCGGGCGCTATCTCGTCTGGTCCGATATTCCAAACGACCGCATGCTGCGTTACGACGACACTGACGCCTCTGTCTCGGTTTTCCGCGCGCCAGCGATGAACAGCAACGGCAACACCACCGACAGACAGGGACGGCTGGTAACCTGCGAGCATCTGGCCCGGCGGGTCACCCGCACCGAGCATGACGGCACAGTTTCGGTTCTTGCCGACAATTTCGAGGGCCGGAAGTTCAACTCGCCAAACGACGTTGTAGAGCGCTCAGACGGATCGATCTGGTTCACCGATCCTGACTACGGCATCCTGATGGATTACGAGGGGCGGCGCGCGCCAAGCGAGATCGGTGCGTGCCATGTGTACCGGATCGACCCTGCCGATGGTGCCGTCACACGAGTCGCCGATGACTATGTGAAGCCGAACGGGATCGGCTTCTCGCCCGATGAGGACTTCCTGTATGTCGCCGATACCGGGCGCACCCACGATCCAGACGGGCCCGCGCATATCAGGCGGCACAAGGTCTCAGCCGACGGCACCAGTCTGACCGGCGGCGAGGTAATCGCCGAGTGCGGCTATGGATTTTTCGACGGATTTCGCATGGATACGGACGGCCGTATCTGGACCTCGGCCGGCGACGGGGTGCATTGCCTCAACGCCGATGGCAGGTTGCTCGGCAAGATTCGGATACCCGAGGTGGTCGCCAATGTCTGTTTCGGCGGGGCTAAGCGCAACCGGCTTTTCATTACCGCCACCACATCGCTCTATGCTGTCTATCTCAATGTCAGCGGGGCATAGGCAGCATTCCTGCCAGCCGCTTCACGGCAAATGAAAGGGGGCACCGGATGATGCCCCCTGTTTCATATCTTCATGTGTCCGGGATGTCAGGTCTCGTGTCAGCCCTGGACCAGCGACAGGATGACATCCTTCGACATGTTGGCCTGGGCCAGCATCGAGGTCGCCGACTGCTGCAGGATCTGGGCCTTGGCAAGGTTTGTCGTCTCTACCGCATAATCCGTATCCTGAATACGGCCGAGGCTTTCCTTGGCGGACTGGCTGGATGTCGCCAGATGCCCCATTGTGTAATCGAGACGGTTGATGTGGGCGCCAATAATCGCCTGACGCTCCGCTACCGTGGCAAGCGCCGTGTCCAGTGTGCCGATATGACCACTATAGCCACTTGTCGAACTCAGGCCTTCTGCAGAGGCGCTTGGCTGAAGGCCGAGGTCCGAGACTGAAATCTTCGCAATGGCAAACTCGAAGGATTGGTCGCCGGAGGCTCCAATCTGGAAATTCAGCGTAAAGCCGTCGCTGATCGGAGTGGCGACAGCTTCAATGTGCTCCAGAAGCTCGTCATACTCCTTGTTCAAATGGGTGAACTCCGAACTCGTATTGGTTCCGTTCGCGCCCTGAACAGTAATTTCGCGAAGCCGTTGGAGCGTATCGCCCATATCCGCATATTTATCGATCAACTCGCCCATTGCCGTCTGAGCATGAGACGCGTTTCGCAGGGCTTGATCCAGACCCCGCGCTTCAGCCGTGAGCCGCGAGGCCGTACCAAGCCCGGCGGCGTCATCCCGCGCCGCGCCGATCCGCGTACCGGACCCAAGTCGCGCCATAGCGGTGTCGGTTTTCTTTGCCACGAGGGAGGCGGCTTTGACGGCGGCATTCGCGCCGATATTCGTGACCAAAGACAGGGCCAAGATCGTCTCCATTCATATTCTGTCACACGCCTGTTCAGGGCGATGTGGAAAGGCGTCGTCATGCCGGTTATGACTAACCAGCGTGTCGTAAACGACGCTTTTCGAGGTTTGATTAGCCCGGAGTCGAAAAAAATCGGGCTAAACCATTCTTACCCGTCGATCTGCAGATAATCGAACCAATGCGCCGGGCATCAGGTCCGCCTGGGCAGGATCAGATGACCAGCATCGAGATGCCGATCACAACCAGCAGCCCATGTGCGAACATCTTGAACCAGCGCACTGGTATACGCTTGAAAAGATACTGACCGAGCGAAGCGCCGATGATGGAAGCCGGCGCAATGAAAACCGCGCTGATCGCAGTCCTTGCCACAATGGCGTCGCGCATCACCAAATTGGCCAGCATGATGACAAGCAGCAGCCAGACGCTGACCATGATATTCGCCCGCTGGACAGAGGGCGGCTCCGGCGCGGCAAGGTAGTAGATCACCATCACCGGCCCCGCCGGCACGCCGGCCCCGCCCATAATCACGCCGGTGACAGCGCCGATCCCAAAACTCGGCACCGGCCCTCGCGGCCCCTTATAGCGCAGGTCCCGGATCAGAATGAAAGCAGCCAGAAGAACAAAGACACCCATACAGAGCCGCACGAATGCCGGGTCCGCATTGACCAGAAAACCGGAGCTGAGCGAAATTGCGACTAGTAGCCCGGCAACAAGCGGTGCCGCCTCTTTCCACCGGACGACGCGGAGCTGGCCGGGCACCAGATGGGCAAGCGCGATCGCGCTGCAAAGGCCGGTCAATGCAATCGCCTGAACCGGACCGATCATCAGCGTGAACAGCGGAACCATCACAAGCGCCCCGCCGAAACCGGCATAGGCCGTCATTCCAGAGGCGAAAAATGCCACGAGCATGCCGGCAAACAGCACCGGATCAATTACTTCGAGAAACATAACGACACCCTCGCCAGTCAGAGCCCTTTGTTTAGCACAGCATGGCCGTCATCCGGTTATGCTTTAGCCGACAAAGGCCTTTTCGATGACAAATCCTGCAGGCCGCGCGTTCGACCCTTCGACAAATCCCCGCTCGACAAGCAGGTTGCACATATCCTTAAGCATCGCCATGGACCCGCAGATCATCGCCCGGTCTTGTGCATTGTCCATGGTCATTCCCGCCGCATCTTCCAG
>JAKMFG010000268.1 GCA_022425565.1 Alphaproteobacteria bacterium | reverse complement strand
CGCCACTGGCGCGTCTTCCCAATGTTCCTGAAGGTTGGGATTGCCGGTCTCGCCCGCGGGGCCGGCGCGGTCGGCGATCAGAAAATCCTGCGGCTGCAGGACCAGAAGCGGATGATGCCAGACGTTCGGGGCATAGGTGACGCCCTGGTCACCGCGCGCGCCAAAGCAGCGAAGCCTGTCAAAATCCGGTGCGCTGTCATCCCCGTTGGTCGGGGCCACCACCACCAGCCATGCCTCGTCCGAAAGCGGCATGAAGGCCTGCGCGCCGAGCGGATGGCGCTCCATCATCGAAATGGCGATGGGAACAGGGCGCGGCGTGCCGGCAAAGATCGACAGGATCGGCCGGCCACCACCCGATGCTACATCAACAGCGGACAGCGCGTGATAACGGGTCGTCGTGCCTTCGTTAATCATCATGATCTCGGCGCCGTCACGCTCGATCACCGTTCCGAACGGGGCAAAACCGGCCTTGGTCAGCGGCTCTATGGCGAGGGTTCGCGGGGCCATCACCTGCCCCCGTCATGCGGATGATGCTCGCGCCAGTGGCGGGCAATGTCGATGCGGCGGGCAAGCCAGACATGGTCGTGCCGCTGCACATGGTCGAGGAATTTCACCAGCCCGGCAAAACGTGCCGGCCGCCCGATCAGGCGGCAGTGAAGCCCGACCGACATCATCTTCGGTGCCGTCGCACCCTCTTCATACAGCGTGTCGAAAGCGTCAATCAGATAGGCGGCAAACTGGTCGCCAGTGTGAAACCCCTGCGCCGTCGCAAAACGCATGTCATTCGTGTCCAGCGTATAAGGCACGATCAAGTGCGGTGCGTTCGTCTGCGTGCTCCAGAACGGCAGGTCGTCGGAATAGTCGTCGGCGTCATAGAGGAAGCCACCTTCCTCGGCGACGATACGGCGCGTATTCTCGGAAGTGCGGCCGGTGTACCAGCCGAGCGGACGTTCACCGCAGATGCGGCTGTGAATCTCGATGGCGCGATGCAGGTGCGCGCGCTCCTCATCCTCATGCATGCCGTGATAATTGATCCAGCGCCAGCCATGCGAGGCAATCTCATGCCCGTCGGCAAGCGCCCGCTCGATCACCGCCGGATGACGTTCCATCGCCATCGCCACGGCGAACAGGGTCAGCGGCACATCACGGTCGCGGAACAAATCGAGGATGCGCCAGACTCCGGCCCGCGACCCATATTCATAGATCGATTCCATCGACAAGTGGCGTGCGCCCTCGAACGGGGCAGCGCCGATAATCTCCGACAGGAACATTTCCGAGGCCGGGTCACCATGGAGGATGGCGTTCTCGCCGCCCTCCTCGTAGTTCAGCACGAACTGCACCGCCACCCGCGCACCGCCGGGCCAGCCAGCCTGTGGCGGCGTTGCGCCATAACCGATCATGTCGCGCGGGTAGCTCATCCGTCGCTCTCGGCCCTGGCCGGCACGCCGTCGGCGCGCAGCATCGCCCGCCAGTTGGCAAGCATGGCGCGCTCTTCATTCTCGACCCAGATGATGTTGCCGGGCGGCATCGCATGCGAGGCGGCCACCTGCCAGTAGATGTCATCGACATAACGCAGGATGTCGGCCTCGGTTTCCAGAACCACACCCTTTGGCGCGAACCCCATCCCGTCCCACTGCGGCACGCGCGCATGACAGATGGCACAGCGTTCAGTTACCAGCTCCACCGCCGCGACATGCAGGGCGGCCCCGTCGCCGAATTCATATTCGGCATAAGCTTCCTCGTCATATTTCGGCGCTCCTGCCTGGCTGAGCATGACCGCGCCGGCGACCAGCACGGCGGCGGCAATCCAGGTCCACCACGGTGCCGGTTCCCCTTTATGCTTGGTGTTGAAGAAATGCCGGATCAGACCGCCGATCACCAGCACCAGCGCCAGGATCACCCAGGCATATTCCGTCGCGAAGACCGCCGGGTAATGGCCGCCGATCATCACAAAGACCACGGGAAGCGTCAGGTAATTGTTGTGAAGGGAACGCTGCTTTGCCCGCGCACCATGCTGCGGGTCGGGCTCTTCACCGGCGATCAGCTTGGCGACGACCTTCTTCTGGCCGGGAATGATCACCATCGCGACATTCGCCACCATGATGGTGCCGATGGTCACACCGATCTGCACAAAGGCACCGCGTGCCGAGAAGATCTCGGCATAGCCCCAGGCAAGGAAGACGATGAAGGCAAACCCGGCGATGACAAGCCCGCGCGTGTCACGCCCCAGCGGGCTGCGGCACAGTGCGTCATAGGCGACCCAGCCACCGACAATGCCGCCGATGCTGAGCGCGACCGCCTGCCATGGCTCGAGATCGAGAATCTCGGTGTCGATCATATAGAGACCGGCACCAGCGTAATAAATGATGGTCAGCAGCGCGAACCCAGACAGCCAGGTGGTGTAGGCTTCCCATTTAAACCATGTCAGCTCGTCCGGCATGCGCGCCGGCGCGACCAGATATTTCACCATGTTGTAGAAACCACCGCCATGTACTTGCCATGCTTGGCCATGCGCCTCGTCCGGCAATCCTTTTCCCGGCTTCAAACTTA
>JAKMFG010000243.1 GCA_022425565.1 Alphaproteobacteria bacterium | reverse complement strand
GATGAATGTCGGCGACCTCGAGGACCGGCACACCCGTGTCTATGAGACCAACGCCTATCTTCCATATCACACAGACCCGTCGGACATGGTTGGGTTGCTATGCATCCGGCAGGCGAAATCCGGCGGCATCAGCAGCCTGATCTCCTCAGGCGCGCTCTATAACGAGATGCTGGCCCGCTATCCGCACTATCTGTCGACCTTCTACCGTCCGATGTATTACCCGCATCTCGGCGGTGACGAGCCGGCCCTGTCGCCGGTCTTCAGCTATCATCAGGGCAAGATGACCGTACGCTACCTTCGCCAGTATCTCGAGCTTGGTGCCGATATGATGGAACGGCCGATGTCGGAGGTGGAGCTGGAGGCGATGGATGTGTTCGACCAGATCATGCACGAGCCGGACATGCGGATCGACATGATGATGCAGCCCGGCGACCTACAGCTGGTGAACAACTACACGGTAATGCATTCACGCACGAGCTTCGAGGATCATGACGATCTGGCGCTACGGCGGCGCAAGCTGCGGCTGTGGCTGAAACTTCCTGGCGCGCGCGAGCTCTGCTACCCGTTCCAGGGGCGCCACGGATTTCCCGATCCGGCGTGATGGTTCCGGTGTTGCGCGACCGGGCGTTACTGGCGCCTGTTCAGGTCGAATGATCTGTCGGGCTTGCCGTTCAGGCAGCGCGGCACGTAAGGGAATGTTTCGGTGAGCGCATAGACATACTTGCGATTCACTGTCGCGCCGTTGCAGGCATCGTCGGCAGGCCCAGCATGGCAGTCGATAGGGTGGCCACGATGGCAAGCATCTGTTTCATTCTGCATGGCCCTTTCATGGCACTTCGCTGCCGCAGGTGGGGTGGCAAATTTGCGCTGGGACCAGCATACCCGGTTTGCCGCGGGCACGGGGTGAATTTTCTGTCTGTATGGGAATGTCCGACATTCTATTGGTAATGAGGCTTTTGCAAAAATTCATTCATTGCGGAAGCATAAAGAGAAAATAATTTTTTTCGCCCGGATTTTGATGGTCAGATGAAGAAATATTTCGCAAATAACAAACAGGAAACAACTGCGCCTTTCCTTGGCGCGACTTCATGGAGACCCAGATGAAGAAACTTGCTCGTGGCGTCATTTCCTTGGCGCTGGCCCCGTTCCTGTTTGCCATTGTCGCTATGTCGACAGCGATGGCGGCAACCCCGCTTGTCGATACGGCCTGGCTGGAAAAGCGGCTTGGCAATGACGAGGTTGTGCTGATCGATCTGCGCAACAAGATCGACGGTGGCAGTTATGAAACCTACCTTGAGGGTCACATCCCCTCTGCCGTGCATTCCGACTATCTGAAAGATGGCTGGCGTGTTGGCCGCGACGACGTTGTCGGCCTGCTTCCCGAGGCCGCGCAGTTCGAAGCCCTTGCCAGAAAGCTGGGCGTATCGGGTGACAGCCATGTCGTGCTGGTACCGGCGGGTGTCGGGGCGACCGATTTCGGCAGCTCAGCACGCGCCTACTGGACCTTCAAGGTCTTCGGCCATGACAAGGTATCGATCCTCGACGGCGGATATGCTGGCTGGAAGGCTGCCTATCCGGGCCGGGTCGAGACAGGTGCGCCAGTGGCTCCGGCCCCCGGTGATTTCACCGCTGTGTTTCAGCCTCAAGGCTATGTGACGACCGAGCAGGTCCGCCAGATCGTTGACGCCGGCAATGGAACGACGCTTCTCGATGGCCGCACGCGCGAGCAGTTTCTCGGCGATGCCAAGCATCCAAAGGCAGCCACCGGCGGCCGGATCCCCGGCGCCGAGCTGCTGTTTCAGGAACATGCCTTTGATGTGTCCGCGAACCGTCTGAAGAGCGTGGCCGAGCTTGAGACGGTCTATGCCGACCTCGACCCCGACCTTCCCATCGTCAGCTACTGCAACACCGGTCACTGGGCAGCGACCAACTGGTTTGTGCTGTCCGAGGTGCTCGGCCATGATGACGTGAAGCTCTATGACGGCTCGATGGTCGAATGGACGGCCGACGGCGACAACCCGCTGCTGGTCGGCGAATCGAACATGGACAAGGTCAGGAATTTCCTGAAGGGCATTCTTGGCTGATCCATATCGGCACCGGGAGCCACGGCGCTTCCGGTGCCGGTCTTATTTACGGATTTTGACATGACGTATCAGGCAACAAATCTGGCCGGACAGGCCGCATCCCCGGAGCGTGGTCTGGTGGTGCTGATGGCAATGGCCGGGCTCGCGCTGGCCGGGCTTGTGGCGCTGGATACGGGCGCTCGCGGTGTCGCGCTGCTTGCACTTGGCGGCGTGCTTGGTGCTGTCTTTCTCGGTTTCCAATATGGCTTTGCCTCGGCATGGCGACGTTTCCTTGTCGCCGGCGAGGCAATTGGCCTTGCGGCGCATTTCCTGTTGATCGGGTTGTGCGCGCTCGTATTTCTCACTGCCCCTTCACTGGGGCTGGCTGCCGCGGGTTCGGTGGCGCCCGTATCCGTTTCGCTTGTTATCGGCGCGTTCATCTTCGGCATCGGCATGCAGCTTGCGAATGGCTGCGGGTCCGGCGTTCTGTTCAGCTTCGGCGGCGGGTCGGGTCGCATGATGGTGGCGCTACCCTTCTTCGTGTTCGGCTCGCTTCTCGGCTCGTTCCTTTTGCCTGCCGCGCTCGAATGGGGCTCGCTCGGCCAGGTGCCGATCGCCGTTGCCGGCAATGCCGTGGCCACCACAGGCATCAATCTGGCGCTGATCGCACTGGCAGGCGGCGGTTTCTTCTGGCTGGCGCGCCGTCGCGGGGAGATGATGCCGCGCCGGCTGATTGCCGGGACCGTTATCATCGCCGTCCTGTGCTGGCTCGTCTTTGCCCTGTCCGGGCATCCCTGGGGCGTGACCTTCGGCTTTACCCTCTGGGGAGCGAAGATCGCTTCGGCGCTGGGGGTGACGGTTGAGAATTTTGCCTTCTGGCAATGGCCGGGTCCCCGCCGTGCGCTGGAGCATTCGGTCCTTGCCGATGTCAGCAGCCTGATGGATTTCGGCATGGTGCTGGGGGCAGGCATCATGGCGGCGGTGTCGGGTGGCCTGCGCCGTCAGGACTGGCCGCCTGTTCGCCAGCTTGCCGGTGCCGCGCTTGGCGGTGTGCTGATGGGAATTGGCGCGCGGCTTGGCTTTGGATGCAATATCGGCGCGTTCCTTGCCGGGATCGCGTCAGGCTCGCTTCATGGCTGGATCTGGTTTGCCATGGCGATGGCAGGCAGCTGGGTCGGTATCAGGACGCGTCCATCCTTCGGTCTTGCGGTATGAGCAAGATGGTCATGGCGCGCATTACCCCGAAATTCGTTTATCTGATCGTGCTTCTGGCCGGGCTTGGCCTTGCGGCCGGTGATCATCTGACAAGCCGCAGCATGGCCGGTCTCGGTGCGCCGAGCGACCTCGGCAACGCCTGTGCGCCCTGCGGGGCGCCCTGTACCGAATAGCCGTCAGGCGGCGACTGACGCCATTGGCGCATAGTTCTGCGGGTCTAGGACGGTGATGTCCGCAACGCCGAGAATGGCTTGCAGTTCCACCCATGCCGGGTCATTGCGAAATTCCAGAATTGTGGCACGGAGTTTCCGGACGACAGGGTCCGGCAAGCCGGCATCGGCGACGAATGCAATTCCGGGATGGCTCGCTGTGCGGCCGATAACGGCTACGCCGTCCACATCCTGCGGCACCGCATGACGTGCCAGCGAAAAGCTGATCCGGTCGATGGCGGCAAGGTCGGCCTCGCCGGCCGCGACCATCGCGATTGATTTCAGATGCGCGCCGGACCGCATCACCTCACCAAGCGAGGTGCCGTGCGTTGCCTGCATATATGCGGCAAAGGTCAGATTGCCGGAAAAGGACCCGGTCTCGTTGATCACGGCACGGTGCTGCGCAGGATCGAAGTCCGAGGGAGAGGGCAGTCCGCTTTTTGCGGATGTGACCAGAAGCGAGTCGTAATAACCGGCAGGAAGCTCGGGACTGTCCGCCACCATAGTCGCCAGATAGCGGTAGCGCCCTTCCGGCGCGGTGGCGAAGGTGATGCCGCAGACATGGCCAGCCGCGAAACCGGCCGCGAATCTGCCGTCGAGATCAATGCCGTTTTCCTCGAGCACGGCCTGCAGGCGTTTGCCAAGAACCGAAAAGGCAGCCTCAGTCGGTGCCTCCAGATACATGTCGAGCTTGATCGCGCCGCCGGTCATGCAGCATTCCTTCCGCGTCGTGTTTCAAGGATCATCGATGCGCCTTTTTCGCCGATCATCAGCGAGGGCGCATTGATATTTCCGTTGGTGATGGACGGCATAATCGATGCATCGATGACACGCAACCCGTCAATGCCGTGAACCCGCAAATCCGGTGCCACAACCGCCATCTCGTCATGTCCCATCTTGCAGGTGCCACAGACATGATAGGCGCTGTTGGCATTGGCCCGCACAAACGCGTCGAGATCATCATTCGAGGTGGCGTCCGGACCTGGCGCCACTTCCGGCCCGCGCAGCTTGTCAAAGGCGCTCTGCGCCGCAATCTCGCGGGTGATCCTGATGCTGTCCCGGAATACCTTGCGGTCGATTTTCTCTTTCAGCCCGTTCAGCCGCATGATCGGCGCCGCCAGCGGGTCGGCACTCGCCAGCCGCACCCAGCCGCGGCTTGCTGTCTGCACCGGCCCGACATCGAAGCAATAGCCGTCCTTGTCTGGCGGCGGCGACCAGCCGTCGAGATAATAAGGCCAGAAATGATA
>JAKMFG010000218.1 GCA_022425565.1 Alphaproteobacteria bacterium | reverse complement strand
GCCATGGGGGGATTGTTCGCCGTGATCGGCCCGCTGACACCCTGGCATGGCCGCGCCGCGCGCAACATGAAGCTGGCCCTGCCCGACATGGCAGAGGCCGAGTGCCAGCGCGTCCTGAGCGGCATGTGGTGGAATCTTGGACGTGTCATTGGCGAGTTTCCGCATATCCATCGCATGGTCGGGCTTGGCCGGATCGAGTTCGAGGGGCTGGAACATCTGCGCGACCTTGATAGCGGCGCGTTTCTGATTGGCGCGCATATCGGCAATTGGGAACTTGGCCCCTATGCCGCGCTGAAGGAAGGACACAAGGTGGCGGCCATCTACCGGCCGCTGAACAACCAGCTTCTGTCCGGACTGCTTGAAAGGCGGCAGGCGAATTACGGCGGTGACATTTTCCGCAAGGGACGCGAGGCCGCGCTTGGCATGGTCAGTGCGCTGCGCAAAGGGCAGGTGATGTGCCTTCTTGTCGACCAGCAGCTGCGGGAAGGCTTGCCGGTACCCTTTTTCGGCCATCCGGCACAGACATCGATCAGCCATGTGAAGCTGGCCATCCGCAAGAAGGTGCCGTTGATGTATATGCGCACCAAACGGGTGGGGGGCAGCCGGTTTCGTATCACCATATCCCCGCCGATCACCCTCCCCGCCGAGGATGACGACGCCACGGTGATTGCGGTGGCCACCGAGATCAATGCCGAGATCGAACGCTGGATTCGCGCCACGCCGGACCAGTGGTTCTGGCCGCATCGTCGCTGGGGAAAAAATCTGCCGAAGAACTGATGCCCTGTCGTTGCCGGCTAGAACAGGCTGTCCTGAGCATCGGGTTTCGGCTTGGCGCGCGCTGCCCGTTTCGGCTTTGGCGGAAGCGCTGCCGCCGGACCATCCGGATCAAGCCGTGCAGCACGTGTGGCATCGGCAAAGCGGATACTGACATCCGCGCCAGTGCCAGCTTCGGCGGCTCGTTTCAGCGGCTTGCCATCGGCACCGGCAACCAGCGCAAACCCACGATCCAGAACACGTTCAAATGAATTCGCATCAAGCAGCCTGCCCGCCTGTTCCAGTGCTGCGGCACGCAGGCTGATCTTGTGATCGATGATCTGCCCCATACGCCCACCGATATCGGCAAGCGCGGCCCCGACCTCGGCCAGGCGCCGTTCGGGCGGGCGCAACCTGCCGGCGCTGTTGGCAAGGCGCAGCGCCGCGTTCGAGAGACGGCGGTCGATGCCACTGTCTATTGCGGCGGCGGCCAGATCGACAGACTGGGCCCGGCGCTCGACCATCTGTGCCGGATCCAGAAGCCCGCGTTCCGCCAGCCTGACCGACTGCCCGGCCATATCAATCCGCCGCGATACACCGCGGTAGAGGCGTGCTTCGGTCTCGCCAAGGCGCGCAATCAGCTCGGCCCTGACAGGCACTGCCATCTCGGCAGCGGCGGTCGGCGTCGGAGCGCGCAGGTCGGCCGCGAAATCGATCAGGGTGGTGTCGGTCTCATGACCGATGGCGGAAATCACGGGAAGGCTGCATCCGGCAACGGCACGAACCACCTCTTCTTCATTGAAGGCCCAGAGGTCCTCGAGCGATCCCCCGCCACGCGCCACGATCAGCAGATCGGGTCGTGGCAGCGGCCCGTCTTCCGGCATCGCGTCAAACCCGCGAATGGCGCGAGCTACCTGGCCCGCCGCTTGCTGTCCCTGAACGAGCGTTCCCCAGAGCAGCACCTGCACACCAAATCTGTCGCTCAGCCGGTGCAGGATATCGCGAATCACCGCCCCGGTCGGGCTGGTGACCACACCAATCACCGCCGGCATTGCCGGGATCGGCTGTTTGCGCTCGGCATCAAAAAGTCCCTCAGCGGCAAGGCGACGACGACGTTCCTCAAGCTGGCGCAGCATCGCCCCTTCGCCAGCCATTTCCATAGTCTGTACGACGATCTGGTATTTTGAGCGGCCACCATAGATGGTCAGCTTGCCGGTAACCACGACCTCCAGCCCCTCTTCCGGCTGCACACCAAGGGAACCGGCCACCATCTTCCAGCAGACAGCGTCGAGGGTGTTCTTCTCGTCCTTCAGGGTGAAATACAGGTGACCAGAGGCGGCGCGGGTTGGACGTGAAATCTCGGCACGAACCCGTATGAAGTCAAAATTGCTCTCGACCGTGCGTTTGAGCAGCTGCGAGAGCTCGGTGATGCTGAGAAATGGTGGCGCGTTCGACCCGGCCTCGGCAGATGTGGAGCCGGGTGGCAAATCAACAGGCGGATCGGGCGGCAGAAAATCGGCTGGCATGGGCGGGACCTCTTCCTCGAACCTCCATTCTTATGCCATATTGCCGTCCGCGCAAACGGCTTTGGCCCGCCGCAGAGGCGCGGGCATTTCCGGCACACCCCAAAAGGACGGTATCAATGAAAATTCTCCTGATCGGCAGCGGCGGACGCGAACATGCGCTGGCATGGTCCATTTCCGGATCGGCTTTGACCGAAAGTCTTGTCATGGCTCCGGGGAGCGACGCCATGGCGGCGCTAGGGCGCTGTGCGGAGGTCGCTGCCGACGATCTGGACGGGCTGCTGGCGCTTGCCGAGGCCGAACGTCCAGACCTTGTGGTGGTCGGGCCGGAGGCCCCGCTGGTTGCCGGGCTTGTCGACAGGCTGGAGGCCGCCGGCATCCCCGCCTTCGGACCAAGCGCTGCTGCTGCACAGCTTGAGGGCTCCAAAGCATTTGCACGCGAGGCCTGCGCCCGCTTCGGCATTCATCAGCCAGGTTTCACAGTCTGCACCGATATCGGCAGCGCCCGCGCCGCCATCGCCGCCACCGGAGGGGCCTGCGTGATCAAGGCCGACGGACTTGCCGCCGGCAAGGGAGTCGTTGTCGCCGATACCGTCGCCGAAGCCGAGGGCGCTGCCACCGAGATGCTGGATGGCCGGTTCGGCGATGCCGGCGCGACCCTTCTTGTTGAAGAACGAATCACCGGACCGGAGGCCTCGCTATTTGCACTGGTAGACGGAGCGGATGTGCTGTTCATGGGAAGCGCCCAGGACCACAAGCGCGTCTTTGACGGCGATAAGGGGCCGAACACCGGCGGCATGGGGGCGGTATCACCCTCGCCGCGTCTCACCGATGCGCTGCAGCAGCAGGTGATGGATGAAATTGTCCGCCCGCTGGCGCACGGCATGGCGGATGAAGGAACGCCCTATCGCGGCATCCTTTATGTCGGGCTGATGCTGACCGAGGACGGGCCGCAGGTGATCGAGTTCAATTGCCGCCTTGGCGACCCCGAAGCACAAGTGATCCTGCCACGGCTGCGCTCCGACCTGGTGGCGGCTATGCTTGCCACGATCGAGGGTACGCTCGGCCATGTGTCGCTTCGCTGGGACGACCGCAGCGCGGTGACAGTTGTGATGGCGGCCGAGGGATATCCCGGCGCCTATGAAAAGGGAACCGTCATATCCGGCACCAAAGCTGCCGAGGCATCGGATGATGTGATGCTGTTTCATGCTGGAACGAAGATCGACGAGACCGGCACTGTGACCGCACATGGCGGGCGGGTGCTTGCCGTCACCGGACTGGGCAATGATGCCGGCAAAGCGCGCGCCACCGCCTATGCGGCGGTCGACAACATCGACTGGCCAGGCGGGTTCTGCCGTCGCGACATCGCCGCCGGCTGAGCCTGCCCTAACGGCGCTGTTCGAAGAATGCCTTCAACTGGGCCGCAGCCACGGCCTCGGAAAGACCACCATAGATTTCGGGGCGATGATGGCATGACGGGCTGTCGAAGAAACAGACACCTGATTCCACCGCCCCGGCCTTTTCATCCCGCGCCGCGAAATAGAGTCGCCTGATCCGCGCATGCGCAATCGCGCCGGCGCACATGGTGCAGGGCTCCAGTGTCACCCACAGGTCGCAATCCTCCAGCCGTTCGCTGCCACGCAGCGCCAGCGCTTCTGCCAGGACCAGCATCTCGGCATGATGCAGCGCACTGCCGTCCCGCCGCATGCGAATCTGTGCCAGCGCGATGACGGCACCCTCTGCGTCCGTCACTGCGGCGGCGACAGGCACCTCGCCGGCAGCCGCGGCGGCGGCGGCCTCATCCAGCAGCATGGCCATGATATCGGGGCGTGGATCACTGATTGTCATGACCGTCTTGTCGCACAGCTGGCACGGGTCGGCAAAGCCACGATTTGCCAAGCGCCGCGTTTGCGGGTAACACCGGCGGCATGACAACCAAGCCGACATTCACGCTCGACGCGCAGGACGGGCCCGAGCGCATCGCCAAACATATCGCCCGTGCTGGTGTTTGTTCGCGCCGCGAGGCCGAAACACGTATCGCCGACGGTCGCGTCACGGTCAATGGCGAGCTGATCACCAGCCCGGCGCTGAACGTCACCGCGGCCGACAGAATCACCGTCGACGGCAAGCCTCTGCCGGACCGCGAGCCAGCGCGGCTCTGGCG
>JAKMFG010000194.1 GCA_022425565.1 Alphaproteobacteria bacterium | reverse complement strand
GCGCTGGGTCGAGCGTGTCGGTCGGGCCATGCTGGTCACCTGCGAACACCCCGCGACCACCACGCTTGGGCGTGTTGGCCCAGGCGTCTGAGACCCCGGTGAACAGTGTGCCAGAGGCAGTGGCAGTCGCACCAAGCGCCATCATATAATGCATGAAGTCGCGGCGGCCGATGCCTTTCTTAACCATGTTAAGGAACCGTGCGCGGTCAGCTGGGCTCAGCGTCTCGAGAACGGGATCATTGCGTTTTTCAGACATAAATCCCCCCTATGTCATAATTTGATTTCGCGCTGCAAATACGCGCTTGATAAAAAACCGTAACATGAAAAATTCTGACGGTTCAACAGGGGGAAGGGATGAAAATGTAAAAAATCCGACGCATTGTTCTAGAATAGACCCGCTATGCCGCGTGCGGAAGACAGAACAGGTGATGTGTCAACAAACGAAATGCGTTATGTGAGACAGACCTTCAGGCATCGCCTGCACGCAGCACCTCTGCTTCGGATAGTGGTTCCCGGCGCACCACCTTCCAGCTTGAATCGGGCTGCCTCTGCCAGCAGACACGATCCCAGCTTCCGTCCTCTTGCGGCTCCCACCACCAGTTCTCGCCAACAAGGTCGCCGGTCCAGACATAAGCAATCAGGCAGGCTTCGGTGCCGGTGCGCAATTCATGGACCTGATGGGGCGGGGTGACCGAATGGTCTCCCGCTCTGATATGCTTCGACAGTTTTTCCCGGCCGTGACGGATATAAATTTCACCTGACAGCACGTGGTAGATTTCCAGCGCTGCATGCTGATGAAGAGGGTAGGTCACATGCGGTGCGAGAAGAAAAAGGCCGAGATAGAGGTCCTGGCTGTGAAGCTTTCCGCGGCCGCCGATGACCTGTCCCGCCATCAGGCCGCCAGCGAGAGCCGGATCCGTGTGGGAAGCATCGAAAATCTGGTACCAGTCGAGATCGCGTGCCAGCGGCCGCAGCACTTCGGCAAATGGCGAGGCCGGCATGGCATCGAGAAGCGCCGGCAGCCTTGCCGATACCATCGGCGGCTGGTCTTCAACCGCCAGTTCCTGCGGTGTCGTGATAACAGAGCGAAGGTCGCTTGCCAGGGTCGCGATGAGCGGCGCCTCGTCGGTGGTCGGCCGGACTGTGACATCAAAGGCATCGGCAAGACGGTTCTGCAGAAGGGGCTTTCTGCCTTTCGCAATGGTGCTTTCACCTGTCATCTGTCTCTCCTGTTGGGCCGGGACGTCCTGCCTTGAGAGTTCTATAAGCACGCTCGGGCTGTCAATCTTCGTGACTTCCTGACTGAAGAATTGAGGGGGCGGATCGCGGTGATGCCTTTTCAGTCGCCACTCCCGCCGCCCGCATGTAGCATTCATCCATGTTCGTCTGCAAAACCGGTGGCAGGAGGGCTACGGGGACGGTGAATGAAGCTTTCGATTTTCGATGCACCAAAAGAAGACCGTCCGATGCTGGCGCTTGGCCTGCTGCTGTTCGGTGTCAGCCTGCTGTCGCTTCAGGATTCGCTGATTAAGCTGTTCGCCCCGCATACAAGTTTCTGGCAACTGCAGCTCGTCCGTTCGAGTTTCAACATGCTGTTTGCTGTCGGCCTTGCGGCGCTTGCCGGCGGCTTTCACCTGCTCTGGCCGCAGCGGCTTTGGCCGGCGGTGGTGCGCGGCTGGATGCTGGCGGTCTGTATGTTGTGCTTTTTTGGGGCCTCGCAACAGATCACGGTCGCACAGATGGCCACCGGCCTTTACACCTATCCCCTGTTCATCACGCTTCTCGCCGGCCCGGTACTCGGCGAACGGATCGGGCCCTGGCGAATCGGTGCGCTGGTTCTTGGCGCGGCGGGGTGTCTTCTGGTTCTCGATCCCTTTGCGGATGGCGGCAGCTATTTCCAGATGGTTCCGGTGCTCGCCGGATTTTTCTATGCCTGCAATGTTCTGGTGCTGCGGCGCTATTGCCGAGCCGAGAGCCCGCTGGCACTGGCGTTCGTCGTCGCCCTTGTCTTCATGCTGACTGGGTTTGGCGGCGCTGTCGGGCTCGAGCTGTTCAGGGCACCGACGTCCTGGCAGCAGACCGTGCCTTTCATTTTTGTCGGTTGGCCGCCGCTGGCCATCGGCATGGTCGGTGTTTTTGCCTGTTTCTCGGTGCTCAACCTGATTGGAAACCTGTTTCTCAGCCGCGCCTATCAGACAGCCGACAGCAGCTGGCTCGCGCCGCTTGATTTCATCTATCTGCTGTTTGTCGCGATGTGGGGCCGCGTGCTTTTTGATAGCTGGCCGGCCCCGCTTGCCTGGCTCGGCATGGGGATGATCGCCGCCGCCGGCATCGTCACCGCCACGCGAGAACAGCGCCGCGAGAAAGCATCTTCGCCACCGGTGCAAGCGGGGTCTGGCAGGCGCGAGTGAAATCCTCTACATCATGCCAGTGGAAACTGAGGCCCGTGATCAAAGAGGGGTTTGGCGCTGAATGGCCGACAAGAACGACATCAAGATTATCATCAAGGAATCGTCCATCCACGGGTTGGGTGTTTTTGCGCGGCAGAGCATCGCCGCTGGCGAAACGCTGGAGCGTTGCGCCTACATCGTTATCGATGATGACGACCTTCAGGAGACCAACAGGCTGAATGACTATCTGTTTACCAGCCCGGACGACCCGAACGACTATCTGGTGGTGATGGGCTGCGGCATGCTCTACAACCATGCCTCGCCGCCAAATGCCAAATGGGAAGTGGACGAGACCGACAACCGGTTCCTGCGGTTCTATGCCGATTGCGACATTGGCGCTGGAGAAGAAATTTTCCACGACTATGGTGAGGAGTACTGGACCACCCGCGCCGAAGACTAGGGTCAGCCGGCCGCCGGGAATCCCTTCAGTGTTTCATAGGCTGTGCCTGCCGCAAGCCAGGCAAAGGCAACGGCGCACAGACGGTATGTCCATACCCGCCAGAGCTCGCCACGCCCGCCAAAAAGCCAGCTGACAGCGCCGGCGCACACAAAGCACCAGAGAACGGACGAGGCCATGAAGCCGGCAAAGAATATGGCATAGTCGATCCGGTCAGGGTTGCTTACGCCGAGTGCGCCGAACGCGCTACCAAGTGCCGCCCAATAGGCGACATTCTGAGGGTTCGAAAGTGCCAGGATGGCTCCCGACCGCAAGGCGGTGCCAGTGGCGCCGCCCGACCCGGTGGCGGAAGGTGGCGTAACGCTTTCTCGCCAGCTGTCGAAAGCCAGCCATGCAAGATAGGCTGCACCACCAACTCCTACCGGAATCCGCAGCATTTCTGCCTGTAGCAGCAAGCCAATCCCGGCAAGGCCTAGGATGGCCCATGCGGCATCACCGACAAGCGAGCCGACCTGTACCGCCAGCGCCGGCCGGTAGCCGCCATCAACCCCGCGCCGGATGGTTTCCGCAAACACCGCGCCCGGAGCGGCGTTGAATATCAGTCCGAGCATGAAAGCCATGCCGAACAGGCTGAGAACGGGCGTGATCATGGGTGGGTTTTTGATCCTGTGCGAAAGGGCGCTGGCGTCAGGCCCGTCTGTAGCATGGGGCGTGTTACCCTTGCATTTCAAGAGGCGAGTTATAAACTGGCGTCCCTCCGCTGACCGCGGAAATTTCTTTGTCTGTTTATTGGGAAAGGGGAGCCATGTCGCCCTCTGCGCTGCCGCGTGCCACCAAAATCGTCGCCACCATCGGGACCGCCAGCGGAACGCCGGAGGCGCTTCGCGAACTGCTGGCGGCCGGCGTCAATGTGTTCCGGCTGAATTTCTCACACGGGACCCAGGGCGAACAGGCCGAGCGGATCAGGGCCATCCGTGCGCTGGAGGAAGAGACCGGCTATCCGGTGTGTATCCTTGCCGACCTTCAGGGGCCGAAACATCGTGTCGGCCCGGTCGAGGAAGGTGTGGTGCTCACCGCCGGTGACAGTTTTGTATTCGACCGTTCGACCGATATCGGCACCGCATCTCGGGTCGGCCTGCCGCATCCTGAAATCTTTGCCGTGCTGCAGCCCGGCGCACGCTTGCTGATCGATGACGGCAAGCTCGTCCTTCGGGTGACAGGCATCGGCGATGACAGTTTTACCACCACGGTCGAGGTCGGCGGTCCGCTCAGTAGCCGCAAGGGAGTCAATCTTCCCGACCTGGTGCTCGAAAGCCCGCCCCTGACCGAGAAGGACAAGTCCGATCTCGCCTTTGCGCTTGATTGCGGTGTCGACTGGGTGGCGCTGTCTTTTGTCCAGCGCGCGCGTGATGTGATTGAAGCCAAGGCGGCGATCGACGGCCGCGCGGCTCTGATGTCGAAGATCGAGAAGCCCGCGGCGCTTGCCGAGCTGTCCGATATCGTCACCGCATCGGACGGTGTGATGGTGGCGCGTGGCGATCTCGGCGTCGAGTTGCCGCCCGAAGAGGTGCCAGGCTGGCAGAAGCGGATCGTCGCGGAATGCCGGATGGTCGGCAAGCCGGTGGTTGTCGCCACCCAGATGCTGGAATCAATGATCACCAACCCGACCCCGACAAGGGCCGAGGCCTCGGACGTCGCCGGCGCGGTGTTCGACGGCGCGGATGCGGTGATGCTGTCCGGTGAGACGGCGGTTGGCAAATATCCCGTGGAGACGGTGAAAATCATGGGGCGCATCATCGCCGCTGCCGAGGGGCATATCATGGCCCATCCGGAAAACGCGCCGCCAAAGCTGCCAACCGAGCCGAGCCTGTATCACGCTGTCGCCCTTGCCACCGTGTCGCTTGCCGAAACGGTTGGTGCCGAGGTGATCGTGGCCTTCTCGACTTCGGGCAACACGGCCGTGCGGATTGCGCGCGAGCGTCCCAGAATCCCGTTCCTTGTGCTCTCTCCGTTTGTTGAAGTGCGGCGCAGGCTGGCCATTCTGTGGGGAACCCAGACGGCGGGCAGCACAATCACCGAGGATTTCGAAGCTGCCATTGACGAAGGTGTTGCCGAGATCAGCGGCCGCGGCATTGCCGCTGCCGGTGCGCATGTGGTGATTGTTGCAGGCATGCCGTTCGGCATCGCTGGCACCACGAACTCGATCCGGGTCGCGACAATCTAGGGCTGGCGGCCGCTTCGTCTCAAATCGACAGCGATATCTGTGACCAGCCCCGGCGAGGTGGCCATACGGCTGATCAGTGTGCGGCTGGCGCCTGGGGCGAGAGCCATTTCCCGTGATGCGATGGGCCGGGTCATCAGGATATTGCCTTCCGCGTCCAGCAACTTCACCGTTACCCGTTCCGGTGCGCCCTCGGCGGTTCCCAGATTGGCGAGCGTCACCGTGACAAGAAGGGCATTCTCGTCGACACCACTATAGGAAAAGCTGGCATCGGTGACGGCAAGACGTGCCGCAGGGGCCACCATCAGTCCTGCCAGCGGTGTGCTGTTC
>JAKMFG010000150.1 GCA_022425565.1 Alphaproteobacteria bacterium | reverse complement strand
GCGCCGTTTCGTGACCGGTTCGACATTCCCGCAGACGTGATCTATCTCGACGGAAATTCGCTAGGTGTGCTGCCGAAAGGCGTTGCCGAACGCGTTGCCGAATCGGTTGCTTCAGAATGGGGCACGGGACTGATCCGCAGCTGGAATGCGGCCGGATGGATGGACCTGCCCCGCCATGTGGGCGCCCGGATCGCACCGCTGGTCGGCGCAGAGCCGGACTGCGTCGTTGCTGCCGACAGTACCACGGTGAACCTGTTCAAGGTGGTGTCCGCGGCATTGTCGCTGCGGCCGGAACGGACAAAAATCGTCACCGAGACACGCAATTTTCCGACCGACAACTACATTGCCGAAGGGGTGATCCGGCAATGCGGCAACCGGCACCAGCTTGTGCATATCGACCAGCCACAGGATATCGCTGCGGCCCTTGATGACGACACGGCGGTGCTGATGCTGACCCATGTCAATTACCGTGACGGCAGCCTGCATGACATGGCGGCCCTGACCCGTGCCGCGCATGATGCCGGCGCGGTCGTGGTCTGGGACCTGGCGCATTCCGCCGGCGCCATGGGCGTCGACCTGGCCGGGTGCAACGCGGATTTCGCCGTCGGCTGTGGTTACAAATATCTGAATGGCGGCCCGGGCGCGCCGGCCTTTCTCTATGTCGCGCCACGCCACCATGGCGGATTCCGGCAGCCGCTGAGCGGCTGGTTCGGCCATCGCAACCCCATTCGAGTTCACCCCGCAATACGACGCCGCGGGCGATATCGGACAATATCTGTGCGGCACCCCGCCGGTTCTCAGCATGGTGGCACTCGATGCCGCGCTCGATGTCTGGGAGGGTGTGAACATGACAGCCCTTCGCGCCAAATCACAGGCGCTGACCAGCTATTTCATCGAGCTTGTCGAGACACGCTGCGCCGGGCATGGGCTGACCCTGATCAGCCCGCGCGACCCCGATGCGCGCGGATCGCAGATCTCCTTCAGCCATGCCGAGGGCGGATACGCCATTGTCAGCGCTCTGATCGCCGAAGGGGTGATCGGTGACTTCCGCGCACCCGACATTCTGCGATTCGGCTTCACCCCGCTTTACACCAGTTTTGCGGATGTATGGCATGCCGTCGACAGGTTGGCTGCCATCATGAATGAACGCCGCTGGGACAAGCCCGAATTCCACGCCCGCAAGGCCGTCACCTGATGCACCCGCAAAAACAGCCGCCGGCCCCGCTGGACTGGGGCCTTCTCGCCTTTCTGGGCGTGATCTGGGGCGGCGCCTTCCTCGGCGTCGAACTGGCACTCGACAGTCTCGACCCGATCTGGGTGTCGACGGGCCGCATTTCGCTTGCTGCCATACTGCTTGTTCTTGTGGCGATGCTGACCGGCGCGGGCCTGCCGACCATCCGGTCAGCCACCGGCCGCCGGGTCTGGATGCATTGTATCGGCATGGGCATGTTCACCAATGCCATCCCGTTCAGCCTGCTGGCCTGGGGCCAGCAACATGTGACCACCAGTTTTGCCGGCATCACCATGGCGGTGGTGCCGCTTCTGGTCCTTCCGCTCAGCCATTTTCTGGTGCCGGGAGAGCAGCTGACACTCAAGCGCACCATCGGCTTTACCATCGGATTTGCAGGAGTTGTGCTGCTGGTTGGTGGCGAGCAGCTATTCTCGGGAAGCACGGCAGGCAACGGCGCACCGATGCTGACGGCGCAGATGGCCTGTGTCACCGCAAGCTGCTGCTATGCCATCGGATCAATCATCACCAGGCTCTGCCCGCCGGTGAACACCACCTCATTCGCGGCGGCGGGATTGCTGTCGGCAACAGTCATCATCCTGCCGGTGGCACTGCTGACATCCGGCGTTCCGACACAGATCAGCAGCACCAGCCTGTCAGGCGTGATCTTCCTTGCGCTGTTTCCGACCGGGCTGGCCACAATCCTGCTGACCATCCTGATCAGACGCGCCGGACCACCCTTCCTGTCGCTGGTCAATTATCAGGTTCCTGTATGGGCGGTCCTGATCGGCGCGGTGATCCTGTCCGAGACCATTCCCGGCCATTTCATCACCTCGCTTCTGGTGATCCTCGGCGGGCTTGCGGTGGCACAGCATCGGCGAAAACAGGCCGCCTAGTGCCCGGCCGGCGTGCTGGACGCTGGACATTCGCCGGCGAAGAAGGGAATGTTTGATAACAGGGGCTGCCTGCGCAGGTGCCCCGATCGGAAGG
>JAKMFG010000136.1 GCA_022425565.1 Alphaproteobacteria bacterium | reverse complement strand
CATGACCCCGCGCACCCGCGGCTTTGCCATCATGCGCGATGCGGCGCTGAGCCTCGCGCTCGACTTCCCCTTCGCCAGCCAGTTCGCCAACCCGCGCAACATGACGCCCTATGAATATCACGACAGCCCGCTGACACTGCCCGATGCCGAGGCGTGGGACACCGGGCCGGTCCCGGGCGCGGCAGCGCCCGATGCTAGACTAGATGGCGCAGCAGCGCCCGATGCTAGACTGGATGGCGCCTTCCTGATGGACGGGTTCGGCCCCGGCTTTACCGTGCTGGCCTTTGGCGATGTGCCGGGGACCGGCCTGCTGGAAGAACATGATCTGGCAACGGTGCTGCGGCTGCCGCCCGAGGGCGAGGCGGCGGATGTCTATGGCGCCGGTGACGGCAATGCCGTGCTGGTCCGTCCCGACCGGTTCATTGCCGCGCGCTGGCACCGGGCGGACGGTGCGGCGATCCATTCCGCCATCGCACAGATCTGCGCCGGTGGCCTGCAGGAGGACGGACAATGAGCGATCAGGACCGGAATGTCGATCTGGAGGCAGTCTATGCCGCGCTGGCAGAAGGCATCGATGCGCACGGGCCGGAGCATAGCGAGATGTTCCTTGCCAAGGCGGCGCTGCTGCTGGCCGAGGCGCTCGGCGACGAGGACCGCGCGCTGCGGGCCATCGCCGATGCCCAGCGCAACATGACCGGCATGCGTCACCCCGACTGAGATCAGAATTGAAGAATTCAGCCTCGATATCGGTCCGATAGAAAATTATTGGCCATGCAAAAAATGGGATTGCGCGCGCTGATTAGCGGTGTCACCGTGACCGGAATGAATAGCAGGACCGGGACGGCATTGCCGCCCGGCAGGCAAGACCCGGACGGTGCGCGATGAAGACCAGACCTGCCCCCTCCACCCTCACCGAGGATCAACTCGCCGCGTTCGCGCGCGACGGCTTTCTGGCCATCGACAATGTCGTGCCGCCGGAAGACCTCGCCCCCATCGAAACCGAGTATGCAGAGCTTCTCGACAGGCTGGCGACAGACCTGCATGCAAGAGGAGACATTTCAGACAGCTATGCCGGCCTTGAATTCGGCGCGCGCTATGCGCGGGTGATCGCCGAATATCCGGTCCTGCACCAGTTTCTGAACATATCGCTGCCGCTGCTGAATGAGGGGCGCGAGGAAGCCACCTATCATATGCATCACGGCCCGGCCGTGTTCGAGCTGATGCGCCATCCGCGCATCCTCGATGTGGTCGAGGACATTATCGGACCGGAAATTTTCGCCAGTCCAGTCCAGCAGATGCGGATGAAACCGCCGGTGACGGCACTGCATGACGAGGTGTCGGGCCATTCGAATGTCGGCGCCACAACCTGGCATCAGGACATCGTCGCCCTTCTCGAGGATGCAGACGATACCAACCAGGTAACGGTGTGGCTGGCGATCACCGAGGCGACGGTCGAGAATGGCTGCCTGACATCCATCGCCGGATCGCATCGCGAAGGCCCGAAGGTGCATTGCTCGAACATGGCCATCGCGCGCGAGCCGCAGGTCCCTGACAAGCAGATGGCGGGGCGCGAGGGCACGCCGCTTCCCGTCGGCAAGGGCGGCGCCGTGCTGTTCCACAAGATGAATGTTCACCGCGCGCTGCCAAACCTTTTAGGCGGGCTGCGCTGGAGCATGGATCTGCGCTACCACCCGATCGGACAGGAATCCGGCAGGCCGGCCTTTCCCGGCTTTGTCGCACGAAGCAAGGCCGACCCGCAGAGCGAACTTCGCGACCCGCAGGCATGGGGCGATGCCTGGGACGCGGCGCGCGATGACGTCCTGTCTGGCCGCTTTACCGGTCGTATTTTCGAGGACCGCCGCTGGAACGACGCGGCCGTCTGCTAGGCACAACCCTGCCGGCATCCTGTCGGCACAACGTCCATACATGAACATCAGACAAGGGAACCATCAATCATGAAAGTCGGATTCATCGGCCTCGGCAATGTCGGCGGCAAACTCTCGGGCTCGCTGCTGCGAAACGGCATGGACGTCATGGTCCATGACCTTGATCAGGACCTTGTCGGCGAATTCGTCGCCCTTGGCGCGAGACGGGCTGAAGGCCCGGCCGATCTGATGCGCAATTGCGACGCTGTGATCACCTGTCTTCCTTCGCCAGCCGCCTCTGCCGCGGTGATGGATGAAATGCTGCCCGAGGTGATCGACGGCAAGATCTGGATGGAAATGTCGACCACCGACGAGGCCGAGGTCAAACGCCTCGGCGCGCTGGTGATGGAACGCGGCGGCGCTGCAGTGGACTGTCCGGTATCGGGAGGGTGCCACCGGGCGGCAACCGGCAATATCTCGATCTTCGCCGGATGTGACCGCGCCACCTTCGAGCGCATAGCCCCGTTCCTGAAGACCATGGGACGCCGCATCCTTCATACCGGCGATCTGGGATCGGCCTCGATCCTGAAGGTCGTCACCAATTATCTCGCCACTGCGAACCTCGTCACCTGCTGCGAGGCGCTGGTCACCGCCAAGGCCGCCGGCATGGACCTCAACACCGCCTATGAGGCGATCAAGATTTCGTCCGGCACATCATTCGTCCATGAAACCGAGAGCCAGGTGATCCTGAACGGCTCGCGCGACATCTCCTTCACCATGGATCTGGTGAAAAAGGATGTCGGCCTGTTCAAGGAGGTCGCCGACCGCGCCGGAATACCGCTGGAGATCGCGCCGATGCTGGTGGATATCTTCGATGATGGCATTTCGCGCTATGGCAGCCGGGAACTCTCACCGAACATCATCAAACGTCTTGAGGATGCGACCGGCCTCGACATCCGGGCCCCCGGCTTCCCGCCTGAAATGCTGGATGACGAACCTGAGGAGCCGGGCTACGAGATCATTCCACAGAGCGCAGGCGCGTCCTGACAGGATTGACCTTGCGATGCTGACATCGTGGCAGATCGGCGATAGGCTTTGTCGGCAAGATACCCGGCAAGATGGAGGGGGCCGTGGAATTTAATCATTTTCTGTCATCCTACTATCCGGACACCAGCTATGGTGCCGACCGGCATTATGCAGACATGCTGGAACAGGCCGTCGCCGCGGAGCGCCTGGGCTATGCGTCGGTGTCCATCCCCGAACACCATCTGATGAACATTCTGATGAACCCTGCCCCGCTGCAGATGGCGATCAAGGTCGCCGGGGCGACAAGGCGCGTCAAGATCATCACCTCGGTCGTCCAGCTGCCGCTGCATGACATGCGCACATATGCCGGCGAGGTTGTGATGGCTGAACTGTTCACCGACGGACGTTTGATCCTTGGCGTCGGGCGCGGCGCCTTTGCCGTCGAGATGGACCGGATGGGCGCACCGATCGAGCAGAGCCGCGAGAAGTTCGACGAAAGTCTCAATGTCCTTCAGGCATTGCTGGAGCAGGAGAATGTCAGCTGGTCGGGCAAATACTATAATTTCGACAAGCTGACCGTGATGCCGCGGCCGGTGCGGCCGGTGCAGTTCATGATGGCCGCCCTGTCCCCGCCGGCAATCTACCACTCCACGCTGCGCGGGTTTCATATCCAGACGACGCCCCTGATGGATACGAACGAGAAAATGCTTGAGCAGATCGGCGCATTCTACAAGGCCAAGGACGAGCTTGGCGATGCCGGCAAACATCTGAGCATCAGCCTGTCACGGGTGTGCTGGCTGGCAAAGGACGAGGCCGACAAGCGCGCCAAGCTGGAACTGGCGAATGACTATTACGCGCGGTTCGACAATGTCTTCACCGGACCGGGCGAGATTGAGAGCGGGGCCATCGCAAGGCTGCCCCGGACCCAAACGCTTGAGGAGCTGGAGACGAACCTTCTGATCTGCACGCGGGACGAGTTTATCGACCAGCTGGCGGTCTATGAGGAAGCCGGCGTGGACGAGCTGATCCTGAGCCAGAACATCGGCACACCCAATCAGGAGACGCTCGACAACATGCAGTCGATCGCCGAAGAGGTGATACCCCATTTCTCCAAGCTCGGAAAGATCGAGGCGGCGGAGTGAAACCCCGCATCATCTGACCAGTGTAACGGACACAGGATGACAACAGGTCGAAGCCATGGCTGACGCGATAGATTGCGCCTATTCCATTGAAGGCAGGGGCGAGCCTCTGGTCCTGATCCACGGGATCGGCGCGGCCCGTGACGCCTGGCGCTTCATCACCCCGCACCTTCATGAGCATTTTACCGTGGTTACCTATGACCTGCGCGGCCACGGCGAGTCCCCGCTGCCGGAACCCGGCTTCGGGCTTGATGATCTTGTCGACGACCTCGAACGGTTGCGGGATCGGCTCGGGCTGGAGCGTATGCATCTTGCCGGTCATTCGCTTGGCGGGATGATCGGGCCCCGCTACGCGCTGAGGTTCCCTGACCGGGTGTCCTCCCTCGGGCTTTATTCAACGGCGGCGGGACGGACCGAAGATGACAGCGCCAAGGTCTGGGCCGTGGTCGAGGCGATGGAGCAGAAGGGGATCGAGAAGGTCCTTGGCACGCTGACAAGCCGCTGGTTTACCGATGATTTCATCAGCCAGAACCCCGACATCGTGGACCGGCGGCTGAAACAGGTGATGGCAACGGATCCCGACATCTTCATGAATGTCTTCCGCATCTATGCCCGCACCGAAATGATGCCGTGGCTCCACGAAGTCACCCAGCCGGCATTGATCATCACCGGCGAACTCGATGGTGGATGCAACCCGCGACTCAACAGGCTGATCGATGACGCCATGCCCAACTCGGAACTGATTGTTCTCGAGGGACTGAAACACTCGATCCTCGTTGAGGCGGGGGAAACGGTCGCAAGGCATCAGATCGAGTTTGTTTACGGCTGAAACGCCACAGCCAACGAGGCCGGCTAGCCCGCCGTCACGCCGCTGATCAGGTTCTGTGTCATCAGAAGATGCTCGAGCTGTTCCACAGAACCGCTGAACCGTTCGATCGCGCCAATCAGCGCAGTCTGGCGTTCGTGACGCTCGCGGGCGATAGCCTCCGCCTCCTCGACGCAGACAGGCTTGAACCTGATATCCGCCCCCGGCATCTTCCGGCCGAGCTTCGGCATGTCCGACGAGATGACCGTCGCGATCTTCGGGTATCCGCCGGTGGTCTGGCAATCTGCCATCAGAATGATCGGCAACCCGTTGCCAGGCACCTGGATCGCGCCGCGGACAATGCCGTCGGAAGCGATGTTGTACCCCTTTTCATGCGTGACGGCCGCCCCCTCGAGACGCATGCCCATGCGGTTGACCGCTTGCGAGACCGTGTAGCCTTGGCCGAAGAATGTCTCGATACCTGCCGCAGAGAAATAGTCATCCTGCGGACCGGCAATCACCCGGATGACCGGCGAATTATCGGGCTCCGGCGGCCGCCTGAGAATGCGCTGCGATGCGGCGGTGCCGACAGGCTGGCGCAATGGCAGGCAATCCCCTTTTTCCAGAATGCGCCCGTTAAATCCGCCGAACCCTGCCGACATGCAGGTCGACTGGCTGCCATAGACCAGAGGCAGGTCGAAGCCGCCATGCACAGCGAGATAACAGACAGCGCTGTCACCGACCGCGGCGACCCTGAAGACCTGTCCTTTATGAAGGGTCACGCTGCGGCAGGCGGAAATCACCTCTTTTTCAGGTGCTATCACTTCGATCGCTGTTGTTGTGCCTGCAAGTGCAACCGTTACGCTGTCCGCTGTCACTTTCAGTGTCGGGCCAAGCATCCGGATTTCCAGCGCGCCCGTCCCCGCCTCGTTCCCGAACTCATTACCCACAAGCGCATTGGCGATGTCCAAACTGTCGGTGTCGAGCGCCCCCGACACCGAAATGCCAAGTGCCTGATAACCGAAACGCCCATGGTCCTGAACACTTGTCATCAGGCCTGGCGAAATGACTTCCAGCCCCGCACTCATGACTGCCTCAGGCCCGTCATGTCGAAGCTGCCGTCTTCGATCTGTGCCGTCGTCGCGTCGAATTCATCACGCTCGATGCGGCGAAGATGGACCTTGTCCCCGGGCTTGAACAGGATCGCCTCCGCTCGCGCAAGATTGAAAATCTCGACTGGTGTGCGCCCCACCACATGCCAGCCGGTAGGGTTCGGCACGGCATAGATGATGGTCAGACCGGTCGCGGTCACAACCGACCCTTTCTCAACCCGCGCGACAGGGTTCTCGCGACGCGGGATGTTAAGGGCCGGCGGCAGGTCGCCCATATAGGGCTGCCCCGGCGCGAACCCGAGCATATATACATGAT
>JAKMFG010000133.1 GCA_022425565.1 Alphaproteobacteria bacterium | reverse complement strand
GACTCGTTTTGCCAGTGCCAGAGTGTGCGGGTCTGTCAGCGCGTGCCCTGAAAAACTCTCGACGCCAGTGCTGCCGGTCACAAGCGTCGTGGCTACGGCAAAAGGAACCGAGAATTTTGCCGCCAGCATGTTGCGCGGCGCCTGGTCGGCAAGTTCGGAGGCCAGGCTGTAGCTGTCGACCTCAATGCGGTCGATGGCCTCATGGTCCGTGAGCTGCTCATGTTTTTTCATGAGTTCAACCAATGCGTCCAGCGCCGCGTGGTTGTAGCGGCAACAGGCATGCAATTTGAAATAGTTCCTTGTGATCTCGAAACGTTCACCCAGATTTTCGCATGCTGCACGATGATCGAATTCCGTGCCGACAACAGTCCCGAAGACAGAGCTGATCCCGTCGCTTTCGCCTGACATGCCGGCCTGCCACAGACGATGGGCCAGATGCGCCATCTGGTTGCTGACCCCGGTATAGGCGTTCCTGACAGTGCCGCCCTCGAGCATGGTCTTGCGGCTGGTCGCCAGTGTCAGGCTGCTGGCGATATTCAGCAGTTCGGTTGCCTGATCTTCCGTCAAGCGGTGCAGGGTGGCGAGTGCAGCGGCGGCGCCAAGCGTTCCCCATGTGCCGTGTGGATGCATGCTCTTCCGCAGCCTGGTGCCAATACCGGCCCGCGCCGCCACGTCATAGCCGATGATAAAGGCTCGCAGAAACTCGGTCCCAGCAACGTTTTCGTCCTGCGCGCTTGCCAGTAGCGCAGGAAAGACATGCATGCCTGGATGGCCTCGTGCGAACTGGCTTCCTTCATCCATTTCCAGAACCGTTCCGGCCATGCCGTTCAGGAATGCAGCGGTCTGCGGATCAGTTGTCCTGCCTGTACCAAGAATGGTGGCGTGTCCGTCTGGTAGCCTTGTATCTAATAGTGCCTGCATTTCCGGCTCGGCCATCCCGCCGACAATCGCACCAGCGCAATCCATGATGACGAGCTTGGCGCGCGCCTTGGCCTCTTCGGGGATATTGTCCATTTCCGTGCTGCAAATGAAGCGCGATATGGTGGGCAGAAAGAAAGAGCTCATCGGGTGTCTCATTGCATGAATGTCACGGCTGCGACAATTTTTATTAAAAATTGCTTGATGGTGAAGGCATTTATTCGGTTTGATGAATTGGGGAACAAATGGCCGCCAATCAAGGACGGCCTGATCAGGAGGAAATGAATGTCCAAAATTATTCCGCACCTCGGCGGCTCTCGCCGTCGCTTTATCCGTAACGCCGGCGCGACCGTCGCGCTTGCCTCCACCGGACTGTCGATGCCGCATATCGCGCAGGCCGCAGGCGCGGTGAAGATCGGCCTGATTCACCCGGCGACTGGCTGGGCCGCATATCCGGCAGCTCAGTTGCGCTATGGCGCACAAATGGCAATCGCCGACATCAATGCCGCAGGCGGTATCAAGTCGATGGGTGGCGCGCAGATCGAGGCACTTCTTGGAGATTCGCAGACAAAGCCGGAAATCGGTGCTGCCGAAGTTGAGAAGATGAACGAAGCTGGCGTCCACGCCCTTCAGGGTTGCTACCAGTCGGCTGTTGGCCTTGCTGCCTCTGCAGCTGCCGCCAAGTACAACATCCCGTTCTCGGTCGATGTAGGTGTGTCGGACAAACTCGTCGGCAGGGGACTCTCCAATGTGTTCCGTATGGCTGACGGCTATGGCCGGATCGCCCGCGATGCCTCGGCCTATCTTGGCGAGATCAATGCCGCTGCCGGCTCTCCGGCAAAGACCGTGGTCATTGTTCACGAGGAATCCGAATTCGGTACCGGAACTGCAAAGCTGCTGACCCCGGCACTGGCTGAGCGTGGCCTGACTGTCGTGGATACCATCAAGCACGCCAACCCGACACGTAACTTCGACAATATCGCGCTTCGCATCAAGTCGGCGAAGCCAGATATCATCATGCCGATCAACTACCCTGGCGAATATGTGCTTCTTGCCAAGACACTGCGCCAGCAGCGTGTTGATTTCATGACCAGCTTCTCGGTACTCGGTGGTGGATTTAACTTTAAGTTCATCGATGATATGCCTGAAATTGCTGAAAATATGATTGATGTAAACCACTGGTATGATCCGCGGTCCGCATCCGGCCAGGCAATGCGCAAGCGCACCGAGGCCGATGGCAAGTACTTCACCTTTGAAGTCTACTGCGCCTACATGTCGATCATGTTCCTTGCCGACGGTTTCGAGCGTGCAGGCTCGACCGACAAGGACGCTGTCAACGCGGCGCTGGCATCCTCGACCCTCGAGGTTGATTTCATGCCTTATGACAAGACCGAGATGGTCAACGGTCAGAACATGGGCTCACGGGCCGTGGCCATTCAGGCCCAGAACGGCGACTGCCAGGTCGTCGCGCCGTCTGCATATGCGTCTTCAAAGGCCGTCTTCCCGCGCGCCTAACCGCGGGGGCTAAACAGCCGGGCAACCAGACGCGCATTTGTCTGGTTGCCCGGGCTTTCTTTCCTGAACCGGGCTGACCATGTTTTCTGCCTCTTTGTCGATGTTGCCGGCCGCAATGATCAACGGCCTGATGTATGGTGCGATTTATGCGCTTGTCGCGCTTGGTCTGACCTTGATCTACGGCGTTCTGCACATCATTAACTTTGCCCATGGCGCCATGCTGATGCTGTCGCTCTATGCGGCTTTTTTCCTGTTTCACCTGTTTGGCATCGATCCCTATCTGGCGATCGTCATTGTCACGCCGGCGGCATTTGTTTTCGGCTATGTGATCTACCGCTGGGGTGTCGGCAAGCTGTCCGGGGGACGTGATCAGAATATCCTGCTGATCACACTTGGACTGTCGATCATCATCGAGAACGGGGCGCTGTTCTTCTTCACCGGCGACCAGCAGACCGTCAGCCTGTCCTACAGCTATGATGCAGTGGATCTCGGCTTTGTCTTCCTGTCCTATCCGAAGATCATCTCTTTCTTTGCCTCGCTGCTCATCTGCCTGTTGTTGTGGGCGTTGATGACAAAGACGGATCTCGGGCGTGCCATCCGCGCCGTTGCCAAGCAGCGGGAAGGGGCACGCCTTGTCGGCATCGATGTCGAGAATATCTTTGCCATTACCTTTGGCATCGGCATCGCCTGCCTTGGCGCGGCGGGATGCATGTTGTTGCCGATTTTCTATGTTGATCCCTATACCGGGAACATCTTTGTCGTGATTGCCTTCACCATTGTTGTTCTTGGCGGGATGGGCAGCATCGTTGGCGCGCTGCTTGGTGGCTTTATCATCGGCATCACGGAATCGGTTGGCGGTTTGCTTCTTGGCGAGAGCCTCGGCCAGATCGGCATCTCGCTGATCTTCATCCTGATCCTGATCCTAAAGCCGACAGGCCTGTTCGGGAGCAAGGTCTGATGGCGGCGCGTAACTCGACATTGCTTTTCTGTGCCATCGGCTTTGCGGCGCTTGCATTTGCCCCGCTTGGCATCTCAAGCAAGTTCTATCTGGATATCCTGACACTGATATTCTTCACCGCTTATATCGGCCAGTCATGGAACATACTTGGCGGCTATGCCGGGCAGTTCTCATTCGGCGGTGTGATGTTCTTCGGCACGGGTGCCTATGCGTCATCGATCCTAGTGAATTCATTCGGTGTTCCGGCGATTATTGGCGTCGTGGCTGCGGTTTTTGCCGGTGCTGTGCTTGCGCTTTGTGTCGGTTATCTCAGTTTCCGCTCTGGTCTCCGCGGGTCCTATTTCGCGCTGATCACACTTGCCTTTGCCGAATTGCTGCGGGTTGTCGCCAATTCGCTTGAGATTACCGGAGGCGGTGTCGGATTGTTCCTGACCTATGCGCCGGGGCTGCAAAACCTCCAATTCAAAACGCCTGTCGGCTTTTATTATTTCGCGTTAATTCTCTTGGCGATCTCTATCGCCATCGCGATCTGGCTGGAAAATTCCCGCTTTGGTGCGCAGCGGGTTGCCATTCGCGAGAATGAGGATGCGGCAGAAGCGCTGGGCATCAACACGCTTCGCCGCAAATGCCAGGCGATCATGATCATGGGCGCCATGGGCGGCGCTGCTGGAACCTTCTATTCGCAGAAATATCTCTATCTAGACCCACCGATTGCCTACAGCGTGCATTTGTCTGTGGAAATGCTGCTTGTGACCATTGTTGGCGGCATGGGAACCGTGTTCGGCCCGCTGATCGGCTCGCTGGTGCTGCATACAGTCAACGAGGTTACCCGTAACTTCATCGACACGCCGGGGCTGAGCCTTATTGTCTACGGCATTATCCTGATCATCATCATCAGCTATCTGCCGAATGGCCTGATCGGTCTGTTCAAAGGGCGCGGCGCGAAGAAGACGGACGCCAGGCAGGGAGACGGCGATGCTTGATGTTCGCAAGGCCACAAAGCGGTTCGGCGGTCTCGTCGCAGTGTCCGAGGTCGACCTCCATGTCGATCAGGGCGAGATTGTCTCGCTGATCGGCCCGAACGGTGCTGGCAAGACAACGCTTTTCGCGATGATTGCCGGGTTCCTGAAATCGGATGGTGGCGAGGTGAAGCTGAACGGCACATCAATTCTTGGGATGAAGCCGCACATGATCTGCCAGATGGGCATGGTCCGCACCTTCCAGATCACGCAGCCATTTGCAGGCCTGACCACCCGCCAGAACA
>JAKMFG010000131.1 GCA_022425565.1 Alphaproteobacteria bacterium | reverse complement strand
GCTTCCGGAATGGACAGCCGGCGGGCATATCGATGTTCTCGTCGCGCCCGGCATGATGCGGCAATATTCCATGTCGGGTGATCCTGCGAACCGCAATGCCTATCAGGTGGCGGTGCTTCGTGAGGATGGGGGGCGCGGCGGCTCGCTGCTGATGCATCGGATCTTTACCGAGGGCCGGCGTGTCTTCATCTCGCGACCGATCAACCATTTCGAACTTCGCAGCGGGCCGGGGCGCAGCTTCCTGATGGGTGGCGGCATCGGTGTCACGCCGATGGTGGCCTTTGCCCACACGCTGCATCGTGGCAAACGACCATTCGAATTGCATTACTCTGTCTCGAATGCCGAGGATCTGGCCTTTTCTGCTGATATCGGCGCGTTCCCCTGGTCGGGGCATGTCCGTCAGCATGTATCTTCGGCAGGCGGGCGTGCAGACCTTGCCAGCATTTTTGCAGATGCGGGTTCGGATGATCACGTCTATGTCTGTGGCCCGGACGCCTATATGGATGCGGTCCTCGCGGCGGCGGATGCTGCCGGAATTCCGGATGATCATCTGCATCGCGAATATTTTTCAGTTCCGGAACAGCCAGACTATGAGAATTACGCCTTTGAACTTCTGCTCGGAAAATCTGGCAAGCGGATCAGGGTCGAGGCGGACGAGACGGCATCAGACGCCCTGATCGCCAATGGCTATGCCGTCGATGTCAAATGTTCCGACGGATTGTGCGGGGTATGCCAGTGCGGTGTCGTCTCGGGCGATATTGAACATCGCGACTTTGTGCTGTCGCAAAAGCAGCAGCAGAGCATGATTATCCTGTGCCAGTCGCGCGCGGCTGACGAAGACGGAGTCATCGAAATCGATATGTGATGCCGGTGCCGAACCCGATCAGTGGGTCTCGTTATCGTTGCCGTCATCGCTGTCGGCGAGGTAGCGGCTCTGGTCTTTGTCTTGAACCAGCCTACCCTCGACTGTGAGCCCTGATGCATCGTCACTGCGCCAATCCATGATTGGTACGCCGCGAAGCGCACGCGCCACCATTTCATAACGGTGTGCAGCTGGCAGGATACGCTTGGCAATGATTTTCTGGCACTTCTGATAGGCTGCCGGCGATGTGTATTCCCACAGAATGCCAAGCTTGTATTGATCGGCGTGGTTCCAGATCCGGGTGATCGACTTGCGCAACAACCCCAGCCCGGCAAGCTCTTCCATGACAGCCGGGGTCCAGATCGTTTCGACATCCGCCAGATAACGCTGCATAGCGTCTTCGGTGGTGAAACGAAGCTCGGTGAAATTCATGCAGGAGGTCGACATTTTCAAAGCCAGTGTTTCTTGAAACCGTGATATGGCCAGTTGCCGTTGCCACGTCAACTATGTAGCTTAACCCATAGCGGCGCGCCATCACCAAATTCAGAAAATCACGGCCGGGACCATTGGCGCAGGCGTGGTCAGGGCAGTCTTGCCAACCGGTCGGTGATGAGCCTGAAAAAGGCATCGGCGTCGAGATCACCGACAACGAATGCATTATGCGGCCGGTCGGTGACCTGCCACCAGTCGACGACCGTCATGCCCATGGTCAGATCGCTTCCGGTCTCGATCTCGACATTGCAATGCCGTCCTGAGAAAATCTCCGGCTCAAGCATCCAGGCGATGGTGCAGGGGTCGTGAAGCGGCCCGCCGTCGCTGCCGTATTTTTCCTCGTCGAATCGTTCATAGAATTCCAGCATATCCGCCACGGCAATGGCAGTCTTTGACCCGATGGCGCGGATTGCCGCTGTGCGTGCCGCCGTCGTCATGGCTTTGTGCGTGACATCGAGTGGCATCATCGTAATCGGAACACCCGCGGCGAACACCTCCGCCGCAGCCTGTGGATCGACATAGATGTTGAATTCGGCGGCAGGCGTGATGTTGCCGCCCTCGAAATAACCACCTCCCATCATTACGATCTGGCCGATCCGCTCTGCAATGTCTGGTGCCTTGCGCAGCGCCATGGCGATATTGGTCAGGGGACCGATTGGCGCGATGGTCACACTGCCATTATCCTCCGACCTGATGGTGTCGATCAGGAAATCGACGGCATGCGCCTCCTGAAGCGGGGTGGTCGGAGGAGGCAGGACAGGACCGTCGAGGCCGGTGCTGCCATGTACATGTTCAGCTGTGACAAGGCGTCGAGCCAACGGCTCGTCCGCACCGGCGAAGACGGGCATGTCCACGCAGCCGGCAAGATCGCATATCTTGCGCGCATTCTCCTGCGTCAGGGCCAGTGGCACATTGCCGGCAACGGTTGTGATCCCGAGGATGTCCAGTTCCGGGCTGGCAAAGGCAAGCAGCATGGCCACCGCATCATCCTGCCCCGGATCGGTGTCGATAATCAGCTTTTGTCTTGATGCCATGATATCTCCGCCAGATGATTGAAGGGTGCTCGCCCCAGTGTCGGCAAGCTGATGGGCTTTTGCAATCTTTGTGCTTTTATTGCGCAAGACGGGCGGCAAGCCCTCGCGCCTGACGCGCGATACTTGCTGACCCCAGAACGTCACCGGCGACATGTGATGTCATCGGACCGATGCCAAACAGATTTGGGTGCGGCGTGCCGTCTGCCTGAAGCAGCGCAAGCTTGCTCGTCATGGCAGGGCGGTGGCGAACGGATTGATGACGCGCCGCGGTCTCGTCATCAAGAATTCGGGTCACCAGCGGGTCGCGGCCGGCACCACTGCAATTGATCACCGCGTCTGCGGAAAGATCAGCGTCTTTGGCAAGCCTGACTTTATGAACACCATCGCCATCTGTGGTTATGCCGGTGACCAGGTCGGTGACGATGTCGAGTTGACCTGCATCAAGAAGCATCTGTGCCGAGTTGAATGCCTGTGGGCCGGCACGGAAGCGCGCAAGCGACCACAGCCAACCGAATCTGCGTATCAGCCGTTCCTGATCGCCCGCGGCAAGCCGCTGCCAGGCCGCCGAAATATGGTACCGCAGACTTTCAAAGCGGCGTTGCCATTCGGCGTCTTCCCACGGGATGTCCCCCACCGTGTCGCGCATGAATTTCAGGAAGCCGGAGGCCCGCACACCCTGCGGCCATTCCAGTGCGTCGGCGTTTTGCCAGCCTGTCTGCACCGGCGGCAGCAGGCCGTCTGGCGCGATGAGTGTAATCTTGCCGCGATGATGGCGGCGTCGCAGGGTGTGAAGCGCGTCGAGTGCCGTCAGTCCGCTGCCAATCACTACGATGCAGGCATCGCTGTCGATGGTGTCAGGCCAGTCGCCGCGCCACGGCACCCTGACGAGGGATGGTGAATCAGCGATCTGCTTGCAAAATGGCCAAACAGGCGGCGGATTGCCGGTGGCGAGAACGATCCTTGACGCGCTGGTCGCGCTGCCGTCATCCAGTTCAATGTTCCACCCGCCGGCTGCGGGGCTGATGTTCATCGCCGAGGCTTTGATGTGAGGTAGCGATGCAAGTGCCGGCCTTTCCCGGATTTCACTGGCAATATAGGAGGCAAAATCCCGGCGGCGGTAAAACGCGCCGACATCCGTATTGGCATCCCGGTCAGTGGTGATGTTCGTGGCAGCCCAGCTGGCAAAATGGCCAGGATCATCCGGCCAGACCTGCATGAGTTCCGCCCTGACATTCAGCCGGAAATCATCATTCACGCATCCGAATGCCTGACCGGCGCCAAGCGCCTGTGGCCCGATAACGACAACGCCGTCCATCGGTGTGTTGCGTGCCTCAAGATGCAGGAGCAACGCCGCGGCGCTGTAACCGCTGCCAATGATGCAAAGGCCGGATGGCATTACCCCCGGCACCCGTCAGCGAAGGCTTTCGGCCGTCGCGGTGAAGTCGTCGAGGGCGGCTTCCACCCGATCGAACATGTCGTCCAATTCATCACCATTGATCACCAGGGGCGGGCAGAACCCGATAATGTCGCCAGGAAGGGCGCGCAGGATCACACCATGTTCCTGAATGACAGCCACGGCGCGAGCCGCGATCTTGTGCGCGGGGTCGAACTTGACCTTGCTGTCCGGGTCGGAGCTGAACTCCATCGCCCCGATCATGCCGACTGAACGGGTGTTCCCGATGAAGGGAAACCGGTCCATCCGCGACACTCGCTCGGCAAAGCGCGGTGCCAGCCGTTTCACATTGCCGATGATGTCGCGCTCCTGCATCAGTTGCTGTGCGCGCAATGCTACGGCCGCGCAGACCGGATGCGCCGAATAGGTATAGCCATGGCCGAAGATGCCAAGCGCCTCCGCCTGTGCGGCAAGCGTGTTATAGATACGGTCCGACATCAGCACGGCCGAAATCGGTAAATAGGCCGATGACAGCGCCTTGGCGCAAGTCAGCATGTCTGGGCGTACATCCATCGTCTGCGATCCCCACATCTCGCCTGTCCGGCCAAACCCGCAGATCACCTCGTCGGCGACAAGAAGAACGTCATGACGCTCCAGAACCTCTCTGATGGCGGCGAAATAGCCAGCCGGCGGGATGATCACGCCGCCGGCGCCCATGACCGGTTCAGCGAACAGCGCGCCGACGGTTTCCGGACCTTCTTCAATAATCAGTTCCTCGAGTTCCGTGGCGCAGCGCGCAGTGAATTCGGCTTCGCTTTCGCCGTCATGGCCCTCGTTATAATAATCAGGAGTGGTGGTATGTTTGACGAAATCCAGCGGCAGGCCGAACCCGTTCTGCGCATAGGCAAGGGCTGTCATGCTGGCTGCCGCCATGGTCACGCCGTGATAGCCGCGCCGCCGGCTGATAATCTTTCGCTTTTCCGGCTTTCCGCGCGCGGCCTGATAATACCAGACCATCTTCATCGCTGTATCGTTGGCTTCCGAACCTGATGAACAGAAGAATGCCTTGCTGAAGCTCGACCCGTTGGCGGCTGGCGGGGCGATGTTGATCAGATGTTCGGCCAGGTCGATGGCCGGGCCGACGGTCTTGCCGGCAAAGCTGTGATAAAAGGGCAGCTGGTTGAACTGGTCTATCGCCGCCTTCACCAGCTCCGGCTCTGAAAAGCCGAGCGAGGTACACCACAGTCCGCTCATCCCCTCATAGAAAGGCTTGCCGGTGTCGTCATGAACGAAGACACCGCTTCCCTTCGCCATGATGTGCGGTCCGGCATCCGCCAGCATCGACGGGTTGGTGTAGGGATGCATGTGAAAGGCGATGTCGCGGCTTGCCGGCGAATTGCCTGAAAGTGGGCTTGTCTTGGCGTCGTCTGGACTCATGATACGGATCTCCCACGATGGGCGCGGCGCTATGCAAAGGTTGCGGCGTCAGACGTGCTGACCGCCATTCACGTGAAGCTCGGCTCCGTTGATGTAGCCAGCACTGTCATTACACAGGAAAAAGATGGTCTCTGCCACTTCCTCGGATGTGCCAAAACGTCCAAGGGGGATGGAAGGCAGCATCGCTTCCTCGCTTCCCGGTGAAAGGATACCGGTCAGGATTTCGCCAGGCGCGATGGCGTTCACCCGCACGCCGCGCTTGCCGAAATCAGATGCCATCTCTCGGGTCAGTGCGCTCAACGCGGCTTTCGATGCGGCATAGGCGGTGCCGGCAAATTCATGCACTCGGCTTCCGGCGATAGAGGTGACATTCACCACAGTCCCGTTTCCCTGTTGCAGCGGTTCGATGAGGGCGCGCGCCAGCATGACGGGCGCAAAGACATTCACCTGAAAGACGCCATGCCACACATCAAGCGGCGTCGACATCGAATCCATCCGGTCACCGGTCTCGCTCTTCGGCGATATACCCGCATTATTGACGAGAGCATGTAGCGGCGCGCCGTCAAGCTTCTCGATGAGTTCCCGCGCAACGCTTTCAATTTCTGTCGGTGAGGCGAGGTCTATCTGAAGATGATTCTCCTCGCCTGCATCCCAGGGGCAATTGGGGTGAAGTGGACTGCGCGAACAGGTGATGATCCGCCAGCCGGCTTCGGAAAACCGTTTGACCGTGGCGTGCCCGATACCCCGGCTTGCGCCGGTTAGTACCATCGTTTTTCTAGGCTCTGTCATGCGCAACACGCTAGTTGATTTGCAATCTGATGCCAAGGCGCTTGATGGCTTACAGATGCTCCAGATATTGCCTTGTCAGGGGATGACTTGGCGC
>JAKMFG010000036.1 GCA_022425565.1 Alphaproteobacteria bacterium | reverse complement strand
GGAAGGTAAGGCACCTCCCAGACATTGGCATTCGCGTCGCGGATGGCGTCCATGCCCTTTCGGATGGCGTCCTGATGGCTGCCGGAAAAGGCTGTGTGGACCAGCTTGCCGGCATAGGGATGACGTTCAGGCACAGGCAGTTGGTTGCAGAACTCCGCCGCCTCGACCAGCTCGTTAATGTCGGAGAAGGTCAGGTGCGGATCGACGCCTTGCGTGAACATGTTCAGCCCCAGCGTGATGATATCGACATTGCCGGTTCGCTCGCCATTGCCGAACAGTGTGCCTTCAACCCGGTCGGCCCCCGCCATCAGGCCAAGCTCGGTCGCGGCCACGGCGCAGCCGCGGTCATTATGCGGGTGAAGCGACAGCATCACCGCCTCGCGCTTGCTGAAATTGCGATGCATCCATTCGATCTGGTCGGCATAGATGTTCGGCGTCGACATCTCGACCGTCGCCGGAAGGTTGATGATGGTGGGGTTGGCGGCGGTCGGCTGCCAGACATCCATCACCGCCTCGCAGACCTCGAGCGCGTAATCCAGCTCGGTGCCGGTGAAGCTTTCCGGTGAATATTGCAGGCGCAGATTGTCCGCTCCACATTTTGTGATGCGGTCGGCCACCATCTTCGCGCCGTCGACGGCGATCTGCTTGACCCCGTCGCGGTCGGCCTTGAACACCACCCGGCGCTGAAGCGTCGAGGTGGAGTTGTAGAGATGCAGGATGGCGTTCGGCGCGCCGTCGAGGCTTTCAATCGTGCGGTCGATCAGATGTTCGCGTGCCTGGGTCAGCACCTGAATGGTGACATCATCCGGCACGTGGCCACCTTCGATCAGCTCGCGAAGGAAGTTGTAATCGGTCTCGGATGCCGAGGGGAATCCGACCTCTATCTCCTTGAAACCCATATCGACCAAAAGCTTGAACATCCGCATTTTGCGGACTGCATCCATCGGCTCGATTAGCGCCTGGTTACCGTCACGTAGGTCAACAGAGCACCATACGGGCGCTGTTTCTATACGCATGCCGGGCCATGTCCGATCGGTAAGATCGGGGCCGGCATAGGGACGGTATTTTTCATGCCCTGCGGCGCCGTTCGTGACGGCGGCTTTGGAGACATGATCCGGGCTGGTCATTGGTTTCAAGTCCTCTTCGTTATGTCTGTTTCCTGTTGCAAACGAAATGGCCGGATCGGGCCTTTTCGGATGCGCCAGACTATACAGGAAGCCCAGCCAGCAAAACAGAATAATTCACAGATTATTTCATCGGATTTTCACCGTCCTGTCAGGCCTTCGCCAGCGCGAAAGTCCTTGCCGATGCGACAAAAGGACGGCAAAACACTGCTTCATGCCGGCGGGCGCATCGCGCTATAAGACAAATGCTGCGACCACCAGGCCGAACAACCGCTCAGGAATTCGATGACCGCGACAGACAACATCCGGAATTTTTCCATTATCGCGCATATCGACCATGGCAAGTCGACCATCGCCGACCGCCTGATCCAGGTGTGCGGGGGGTTGAGCGAACGCGAGATGACCGACCAGGTCCTCGACAATATGGATATTGAACGTGAGCGCGGGATCACCATCAAGGCGCAAACGGTGCGCCTGAACTATACAGCCAAGGATGGCAAGGATTACGTCCTGAACCTGATGGACACACCTGGTCATGTCGATTTCGGCTATGAGGTGTCACGGTCCTTGTCGGCCTGCGAGGGATCGCTTCTGGTGGTTGATGCCAGCCAAGGCGTCGAGGCGCAGACCCTCGCCAATGTCTACCAGGCCATCGAGGCTGATCATGAGGTGGTGCCGGTCCTGAATAAGATCGACTTGCCCGCCGCCGAACCGGAAAGGGTGCGCAGCCAGATCGAGGAGGTGATCGGTCTTCCTGCCGATGACGCCATCGAATGCAGCGCCAAAACGGGTATTGGCATTTCCGATATTCTGGAAGGAATCGTCACGCAGATGCCGGCGCCGCAGGGCGACGCGGCTGCCCCGCTGACCGCACTGCTGGTGGACAGCTGGTATGACGCCTATCTCGGCGTGATGACGCTGGTGCGGGTGCGCCATGGCAAGATCAAGAAGGGTATGAAAATCCGGATGATGGGCACCGGTGCGACGCATGTCGTCGAACGGGTTGGGGTGTTCTCGCCGAAGCCGACGCCGGTGGACGAGCTTGGCCCGGGTGAGATCGGCTTTATTAATGCCGGGGTGAAGACGGTTTCCGACGCGCGTGTCGGCGACACCATCACCGAAGAGCGCCGCCCCTGCGAGGAGCCGCTTGCGGGGTTCAAGCCGTCGGTGCCGGTTGTCTTCTGCGGATTGTTCCCGGTGGATACAAATGATTTCTCCGGCCTTCGCGAGGCGCTTGAGAAGCTGTCGCTGAACGATTCTTCCTTCTCCTTCGAGGCGGAGACTTCCGCCGCGCTCGGCTTTGGCTTCCGGTGCGGATTTCTCGGGCTGCTTCACATGGAGGTGATCCGCGACAGGCTGGAGCGCGAATTCAATCTCGACCTGATTTCGACCGCGCCGTCGGTTGTCTACACCATGACGATGACGGATGGTGCGGAGGTCAGCCTGCACAACCCGGCCGATATGCCGGAGGTGACAAGAATCGCCGAAATTCAGGAGCCCTGGATCAAGGCCACCATCATGACGCCGGATGAATATCTGGGACCGGTGCTGACGCTCTGTACCGAACGTCGCGGCGAACAGATCGACCTGACCTATGCCGGCAACCGGGCGATGGCGGTCTACCGCCTGCCGCTGAACGAGGTGGTGTTTGATTTCTATGACAGGCTGAAATCCATCACCCGTGGCTATGCCAGCTTTGATTACGCCATCGATGAATACCGTGCCGGCGAGCTGGTGAAGGTGTCGATCCTCGTGAATGGCGATCCTGTCGATGCGCTGTCGATGAT
>JAKMFG010000088.1 GCA_022425565.1 Alphaproteobacteria bacterium | reverse complement strand
TCGATCAGTGCCTCGGCGGCGTTGCGACCGGTCAGCACGACATGCGTCATCTCTGGCTTCTCGTCTCGAAGAAACGCGAGAACCTCGTCCAACTCTATATAGCCGTAGCGAAGCGCGATATTGATCTCATCGAGAAGCACCATGTGATAGCGCGGATCACGGATCATTTGTTTGGCCTTGTCCCAGGCGGCGCTGGCAGCGGCGATGTCGCGTTCGCGGTCCTGCGTTTCCCTGGTGAAACCCTCCCCCTTGGTATGAAAATCACAAAGCCCGGCAAAATGGTCGGTGATAAGAGTGCGCTCACCGGTATCCATACCGCCCTTGATGAACTGCACGACACCGCAGGGAAGACCATGCGCGATACAACGGAAGATCATCCCGAAAGCAGCGGATGATTTGCCCTTGCCCTTGCCCGTATGGACGATGATCAGGCCCTTCTCATTGGTCTTTGTCGCCATGATCTTGTCACGCGCCTGTTTCTTGCGCGCCATCTTGGTGTTGTGGCGTTCAGAGTCGGACGGGGCGGAGCCGGATGGGCTGGAGCCGGATGGTGTGTCGTCATTCGGGGCGGTCATGTCAGGGTCTCCTCGATGTGGGCGCGAAACCGCCCAAGATCAGATTGCACGCTGTTGCGACGCGGTGTCCATAGTCCGCGTTCAATCGCCTCGTCAAACCTGTCCAGCATATCGTGATAGGCATCTTCATTCGCCGATGACAGGAATTCACGAACTGCTTCGTCCTCTATATAGGCCTCATAGAGAGCGCTGAAGTGATGCTCTGCCACCTGCCCTGTCGTGGCGGAGAAAGCAAACAAGTAATCCACCGTCGCCGCCATCTCGAACGCCCCCCTGTAGCCATGGCGCATCGCCCCGGCGATCCATTTCGGGTTGCTTGCACGGCCCCGCACGACACGGCCGATTTCCTCGGAAAGCGTGCGGATGACTGGCCGTTCGGCGAGCGAATGATCATTGTGATAGATCGGCACATCACGCCCCGAGAGGTGCGACACTGCCGCTGATAGCCCGCCGGCGAACTGGTAGTAATCGTCGCTGTCCAGAATATCATGCTCGCGGTTGTCCTGATTATGCAGCACCGCGTCACTGCCGGACAGGCGGGTTTCCAGTGCATCACGCGCCGCTACACCCTCGGCATGTTCGCCATAGGCATAAGAAGACCAGACAAGAAATGCCTCAGCGAAGTCGGAACGGTCATCCCACAGCTTTTCATCAATCAAGGCTTGCAGTCCGGCACCATAGGATCCGGGCCTCGCACTGAAAATCCGCAGCAGGCTTTGTTTTTCCGCAACATCTGCGGTGATGCCCTTTTCGATCAAAGCAGCAGCATCACGCTGTGCATTGGCCGCAAGCGGGTTCATATTCTCTGGCTCGTCAAGCGCGGCAACAGCCCGCACGGCGCGATCAAACAGGGTCATCTGCGCCGGAAAGGCGTCACGGAAGAAGCCGGAACAACGCAGACATACATCCACACGCGGCCGGTCCAGCACATCCAGCGGAATGATGTCAAACCCGGTGACGCGGCGTGAACTGGCATCCCATGCCGGCCGCACCCCCATAAGTGCCAGCGCCTGCGCCAGATCATCGCCGCCAGTACGCATATTCGATGTGCCCCAGGCGGATAAAACGATGGCGCGTGGCCAATTGCCTTGCTCCATCAGATGCCGGTCGAGCAACGCCTCTGCCGATGCCCAGCCAAGCCGCCAGGCCACCGGGGTCGGCAGGGCACGCGAATCGATCGAAAAGAAATTCCGTCCTGTTGGCAGCACTTCCGGCCTGCCCCGTGTTGGCGCACCGGATGCGCCAGCCGGCACAAAACGCCCGTCCAGCGCCAGCAACAGCGCTTGCATCTCGCGCGGGCCACAGGCGTTCAGCCGGTCACGAATATGCGGCAGCGCCCCTTCGATGATAGCTGTCGACAGGGGTCCCGGCGCGGTCTTGCGACCTTCAACAAGGGCGGCAGCAAACAGGTCGAGGCGTTCCACCGTATCGCCAGCGCTGCGCCATGGCGCATCTGACAGACCAGACAGGATGTGTGGCCGTTCCCCCTGCCATGTTGCACCACGTTCGGCGGTCAGCGGGTCAAAAATCTCACCATCTGCGCCCGGCAGTTGCAGATCAGCCGCCAACGCACGCGGCAACGCCGCCTGCGCACCTCTACCGTCACCGCGCGGGGTACGCAATATCTGCGTCAACAGCCCGTCAGCCAACGCCTTGTCCGGGGTGACCCCAAAGACATGCAGCCCGTCCCGAATCTGCAGCTCTTTGAGATCACACAGGAAATTATCCAGCTTCAGCAGCTTCTCGCCTGCGTCATCATGATCTGAGATACCGCAATCCGCGGCAATACCGGCGCGTTCAGCTGTCATCAGAATATCCGCCAGCGACGCATCGGAACGCGCACGGTCCATACCTGCGGCCTCAAAATACTCATCCATCTGCGCTTCCAATTCGGCCATGACCCCGTGGCTGTCTGCCTGTGTCATGGGCGGTGTCAGAT
>JAKMFG010000079.1 GCA_022425565.1 Alphaproteobacteria bacterium | reverse complement strand
TCGTCAGACAGGGTGGCCGAGAAGAACAGGGTCTGGCGAAGTGGCGGCAGCAGGCCGACAATTCGCTCTACATCCGGAATAAAGCCCATGTCGAGCATCCGGTCGGCTTCGTCGATAACGAGGATTTTCACATCCGTAAGCAGAACTTTGCCGCGCTCGAAATGATCAAGCAGGCGGCCGGGCGTGGCAATCAGCACATCGACACCCTTGCTAAGGGCGGCGTTCTGGTCGGCAAAGCTCACACCGCCGATCAGCAGCGCCATGGACAGCTTGTGGTAGGTGCTGAATTTCTCGAAGGAGTCGGCGACCTGAGCCGCCAGTTCACGCGTTGGTGCCAAGATCAGCGAGCGTGGCAGGCGCGCCTTGGCGCGGCCGGATGCCAGTATCTCGATCATCGGCAGGGTGAATGATGCAGTCTTGCCCGTACCCGTCTGTGCAGACCCGAGGATGTCACGTCCCATCAGCACATAGGGAATGGACTTTTCCTGGATCGGTGTAGGGGCGGTGTAGCCGAGATCGGCGACCGCCTGGCTGAGTTCGTCGCACAGGCCAAGTTCAGAAAAATTCAACAGGGACGTCCTTTGGAAGCGTGGTTCATTTCTTGCACGGGGGAAGAGCCCTTAACGATGTACACTTCCGGTTCGGTTCAGTGGATCGGCGTTTAACGCTGGGCAATACTAGGGCGAGGTGATACAGACTTAACGCGCAAAGGTCAATCAAACTCGACAGAACGGCACTGATAAGCCGCACGATGCGTTTCCATGACGATTTCCGCGACACCGATTTTCATACCCGGCCTGATCCTGACAGGTGATATCTTCGCCGCTCAGCTTGATGGGCTGACTCATCCGACTGCTGCAAAAACGGCGGATACGCTGGGCCGGGACAGCATCAAGACGATCGCCGAGGTGGCGCTGGCGCTGGCTGACGGGCCACTGGTGCCGGTGGGCATTTCGATGGGTGGCTATATCGCCATGGAGATGGCGCGGCTTGCCCCGCATCGCCTTGCCGGTATCGCCTTGCTTAACACGCAGCATCGTGCCGACCCGCCGGAACGCCGCAAACAGCGCGAGGCCACAATCGACATGGCGCAGAGCGACCGTTTCCGGGGTGTCACAAGGCATCTGATGAAGAGTTTCCTGTCACCTGCTTCGCTGGAAGACGAGACGCTGGTCGCCCGTGTCATCGCCATGGCAGAGGAAGTCGGGCGCGAGAATTTCGTGCTTCAGCAACGGGCCATTCTTGGACGACGCGACCAGACTGACACGCTTGGCGCGCTGGCTGTGCCGGCGCTCGTGCTTGGCGGCGGGCTGGACACGCTCACGCCGCCGCAGGCATCACGCGATATCGCCGCGCTGATCCCTGATGCCGAGCTTGTGATCATGGAACAGATCGGCCACCTCTCGACCATCGAGGCGCCGGACGAGGTCACGGATATCCTGAACGCCTTTCTGGCGCGCCTCGTCTCTTAGACGTCGAGATCGGCGAGCACATCGTCGGCGTGGTCGCGGATATAGACGAACCGCAGCTCGGCTTTCTTTCCCATCAGCGTGCTGACAAGCTGGTCGACGCTGCGCCGCGCATCCGCGCCGGAGCTGTCCCGCCGTGGCAGGTCTACCCGCAGCAGGCGGCGTGAGGCTGCGTTCATGGTGGTTTCCTTCAGCTGGCCCGGCGGCATCTCGCCAAGGCCCTTGAAGCGGCTGATCTCGATCTTGCCACGCCCGTCGAAGCCGCTCTTCTCCAACTCTTCGCGCTGCGCGTCGTCAAGCGCATAGAGCGTGGTGCCGCCCTGTGTCATGCGGTAGAGCGGCGGCTGCGCGAGGAACAGGCGTCCAGCCTCGATCAGTGTCGGCATCTCGCGATAGAAATAGGTCATCAGCAGCGCTGCGATATGCGCACCGTCGACATCCGCGTCGGTCATGATGATGACCCGGCCATAGCGCAGGTCATCCAGCTGGAAATCCTTGCCCGGTCGCACGCCGAGCGCCAGAGCAAGGTCTGACAGCTCCTGGTTGGCGCCCAGCTTTTCGGTGCTGGCGCTGGCGACATTCAGGATTTTGCCGCGAAGTGGCAGCACCGCCTGTGTCTTGCGGTCGCGCGCCTGTTTTGCAGAGCCGCCGGCCGAATCCCCCTCGACGAGAAACAATTCGGTCAGGTCGGTGTCGTTCGCCGTGCAGTCCGCCAGCTTGCCGGGAAGGCGCAGCCTGCGGGTTGCCGACTTGCGGGCGACCTCGCGCTCCTTCTTGCGGCGCTTGCGCTCCTCGGCACGCTCGATGGCGGCATCCAGCAGGAAGTTGGCGCGGGCGGCATCGGCGGCAAGCCATTGCTCGAACCTGTCGCGCGCGGCCTGTTCTGTCTGTCGGGTTGCGTCTGCCGAGACGAGCCGGTCCTTGGTCTGGCCCTGGAACTGCGGGTCACGAAGAAAGACCGACAGCATCACCGCGGTGCCGGCGAACACGTCATCGGCGGTGATGTCGGCTGCCTTGCGGTTGCCGGCAAGGTCGCCAAAGCTGCGCAGTGCTCGGGTGATGGCCTGGCGGAAACCTGCCTCATGTGTGCCGCCCGACGGTGTCGGCACCGTGTTGCAGTAGGAATGGAAGAACCCGTCCTCGCCGCCGCCGAGCCAGGTGATGGCCCATTCGAATTTCTGGCCGTCCAGTTCGACCAGATCGGCAAAGGGGGTGGAGACGAGAAGCGGCGTATCGGCGGTGGCATCCTGCAGATAGTCGGACAGGCCGCCGGGGTAGTGCAGCACTGCCTCGGCAGGAACTGGATCGTCATTCGCCAGCAGCGCGGGATCGCAACGCCAGCGGATCTCGACCCCGGCAAAAAGATAGGCCTTGGAGCGCGCCATCCGGTAAAGGGAGGATGGGCGGAAATACGGCTTCTCGCCAAAAATCTCGGGGTCGGGGCAGAAGGTCACCGACGTGCCGCGCTTGTTCGGGGCGGCGCCCACTGTGGCCAGCGGGCCCTGCGGGATGCCGCGCGAAAAGCTCTGCTGATAGAGGGTTTTCTCGCGCGCGATCTCGACATGCAGCTCGGAGGACAGCGCGTTCACCACCGAGGCGCCGACCCCGTGAAGGCCGCCGGATGTGGCATAGGCCTTGCCGGAGAATTTGCCGCCGGCATGCAGCGTCGTCAGGATCACCTCGACCGCCGACTTTCCGGGGGAATTTCGGGTGCTCGCCCACCGGCATGCCGCGGCCATTGTCACGGATCGTCAGCCGGTCACGGCCCTCAAGATGGAAATCGATGCGGTTGGCATGGCCGGCCACGGCCTCGTCCATCGAATTGTCGAGGATCTCGGCGGCCAGATGGTGCAGGGCACGCTCGTCGGTGCCGCCGACATACATGCCGGGACGGTGCCGGACAGGCTCCAGCCCTTCGAGAACCTCGATATTGGCGGCATCATATCCGTCGGCGGAGGCCGCGGCACCAAACAGATCGGACATATCTCACGCGTCTTTCGCAAAGGGTCTCACGGGTATTGCCGCACGCGGCGCATCGGCGCGCGACCATTCCACCTTCTACCGTATCTTGCGGTGCGGTGAAAGCCGGAACGCGAGATATGGGGCGCAGAAAGGGCGGTTTTGCCGGTTTGATTAACCGTATTTTTACCGCGCCGGGACTAGGCTTCGCGACAGAACCAATTTTCATCACAGGAGACCGTCCCATGCGCCCCCTGAATGCCCGTGCTGCGCTGACAGCCCCGCTGGCCCTTGCCGGCATCATCACAGTGCCCCTCATGCTGGCCGCCTGCGGCTACCAGCCCTCGCTTGGCGACTACCGGCCGGTGGTCGACAGCTACAATACCGACATGGCCGCCTATGAGGTGGATCGCGGTCAGTGCGTCGCCGTGGCGATGCAGGCGCAGGCCGAATATGAACGCCAGCAGCGGCACAAGCGTGAATCGAATCTGACCATCGGGCTGATCGTCGGGGCCATCGCCGGCGCGGCGGTGGGATCGGTCACGGGCGATGCCGGTGACGGTGCGGTGGTCGGCGGCACCCTCGGCGCGCTGGAAGGCGGGCTGGCGGAGACCGACTACGACCCGGTGACAAGCCCGCGCAAGATCGTCGACCGCTGCATGAAGAACCGCGGCTACGAAACCCTCAGCGACCTCGGCAAGGGGGCGTGAGGGGGGTAGTCAACTCAACGCATAAAAAAACCCCCGGCCGTTTCCGACCGGGGGTTTTGTATGTCGTTCATGCGCGATGTGATCGCGATGTCGGCGTCTGTTACGCCGAGTAGTACATCTGGAACTCGACCGGATGCGGGGTGTGCTCCAGCGCGATGACCTCTTCCATCTTCAGCTCGATATAGGCATCGATCTGATCGTCAGTGAAGACATTGCCCTGGGTCAGGTACGCACGGTCGGCGCTGAGGCTCTCGAGCGCCTCGCGCAGCGATGCGCAGACGGTCGGGATCTGGGCCAGTTCCTCGGCCGGCAGGTCGTACAGGTCCTTGTCCATGGCATCGCCAGGATGGATCTTGTTCTGGATGCCGTCGAGGCCGGCCATAAGCATCGCCGAGAAGGCCAGGTACGGGTTCGCGGGGGCGTCCGGGAAACGGACCTCGACGCGCTTGCCGTTCGGCGAGTTCACGTGCGGGATCCGGCAGGAAGCCGAGCGGTTGCGCGAGGAGTAGGCCAGAAGCACAGGTGCCTCATAACCCGGGATCAGG
>JAKMFG010000072.1 GCA_022425565.1 Alphaproteobacteria bacterium | reverse complement strand
ATCTGACGGTGATGAAACGGTTTTGTGGATGCGCCGCAAGATCCTCGAGATCCGTCAGCCTGCCAAACGCAATACCGGCCGCGGTCAGCTTTTCGATGACGGTTTCACGTGGCGCACTGGCGAATACACTGGATACGATATTTTCCAGCACATCCCGATTGGCAACACGGTTGTTGTTGGAATTGAAACGCGCGTCGGTCGCGATGCCGGCATCCCCCAGCACTTCGGCGCAGAGCCGTGCCCATTCGCGTTCGTTCTGGATTGAGATCAGAACGGCCTTGCCGTCACTGCAGCTATAGGCGCCGTAAGGAGCGATCGTAGGGTGGCGAAGTCCGACCCGCGCCGGAGGCTTGCCGCCATAGCGTGTTTGCAGATAGGGCACATTCATCCAGTCGGCAAGCGCGTGATAGAGCGAGACATCGATGATCCGGCCCTTGCCGGTACGTGTGCGCGCATAGAGTGCCTGCATGATGCCCTGGAAAGATTGCATGCCGGCCGCGATATCGCACACTGATACGCCGACCCGGGCGGCGCCATGCTCGGTACCATTCACGGCGCAGAGACCGCTTTCCGCCTGCACGAGCAGGTCATAGGCCTTCTGCTGGCTATAGGGGCCATCGACCCCATAGCCGGTGATCGAACAGCAGATCAGCGCGGGATGTGTCTTCAGAAGGTCGTCGAGGCCAAACCCCATACGCTCCACCGCGCCGGGGGCGAGGTTCTGGATGAAGACATCCGCCTTTGCGAGCATCGCGCCAAGGATCGCTTTGTCTGCCTCGTCTTTCAGGTCAAGGCATACCGATTCCTTGCCCCGGTTCAGCCAGACGAAATAGGCGCTGTCGCCATTTACCAGCGAATCATACCGTCTGGCGAAATCTCCCTCTGTGCGTTCGATCTTGATCACCCGCGCGCCAGCATCGGCAAGCCTGCTAGAAGCGTAGGGCGCGGCCACCGCCTGTTCCAGCGCGACAACGGTAATGCCTTCGAGATCCATCATGACCAGCCTGCCTTTGCCTGCATTGCCACCGGCCCGCCGTCGCGCGCCGTCCACAGGGACAGCCCTCCATCATCCTCGGTGGCATGCAGCATGAAAGGGGCATCGTCGAAAATTGGTGTTTTGCCGCGGAAGCTGAAGCGCGTTGGCGCATGACCGTGAATCTCGGCCGCCATATGCGCCATTAATGTGGCCTGCAGCGGACCATGCACAACAAGACCGCCATAGCCCTCGACCGTGCGGGCATAGGGGGCGTCATAATGGATGCGGTGGCCATTGAAGGTGATCGCGGAATAGCGGAACAGCATAGTGGCGTCGGCGACAACCTGACGGCTTTTCGTGCCGGCGGGGGCCGGGTCTGCCGCAACGGTGGCCGCACTGCCTGTTGGTGCCTCGCGGTAGACGACATCCTGACGTTCGCACACCGCAAGCGCGCCGCCACAGCTATATTCGTGAATCACTGTTACAAAACAAAGTGTACCGCTGCGACCCTGCTTCACGTCTACATTATCAATCCGCGATGTCCTTGTTACCATTTCATCGATCACCAGCGGTGCGTGAAAGGTGATCTCGCCGCCGGCCCACATGCGGCGGGGAAGGGACACCGGCGGCAGGAAGCCGCCTCGCTTCGGGTGTCCGTCATGGCCGAGGTGGCTCGCCGCTGCGACCGGTTGGGCAAGACAGAAATGAATCATCAGCGGGGCCTCGGCGCCCGGGACGGCATCTTCTTCAATGTCCAGCGTAGCATTGAACCGTGCGACGAGTTGCGGCGTCAGCCGTTCCGACATGGTTTCGTTGTTCCCGATCCAGCCGCGAAGATGATCGATATCAAGGTCCATGAACTGGTCTTTCCCTAGCGTCAGAAGGATCTCGGCATGCCAAGCACATGCTCGGCGATGTAGCTGAGAATCAGGTTGGTTGAGATAGGCGCCACCTGATAGAGCCGTGTTTCGCGAAATTTTCGTTCGACATCATATTCGCAGGCGAAGCCGAAACCGCCATGGAACTGCATGCAGGCATTGGCCGCTTCCCATGATGCCTTGGCGGCCAGATATTTTGCCATGTTCGCCTCAGCGCCGCAGGGCTCGTCCGCATCGAACAGGGCGCAGGCTTTGTAACGCATGAGATCTGCCGCCTCGACCTCGATGAAAGCCTCCGCAATCGGGAACTGCACTCCCTGGTTCTGGCCGATCGGGCGGCCGAAGACCTTACGCTCGCTGGTATAGGTTGCCACCTTGTCGACAAACCAGTAGCCGTCACCAATGCACTCCGCGGCAATCAGTGCACGCTCTGCATTAAGTCCAGTCATTATATACTTGAAACCGTTACCTTCTTCTCCAATCAGGTTTTCTGCTGGTATCTCGAGATTGTCAAAGAACAGCTCGTTTGTCTGGTGGTTCACCATGTTGTCGATCGGGCGAACGCTCATGCCTGATTTAACCGCGTCGTGGATATCAACAAGGAAGATCGACAGGCCCTGAGATTTCTTTTCGACCTTGTCGAGTGGGGTGGTGCGGGCCAGCAGGATCATCAGGTCGGAATGCTTTACCCGGCTGATCCAGACCTTCTGTCCGTTGATCACATAGCGGTCCCCCTTGCGAACTGCCGTAGTTGTGATCTTGGTGGTGTCCGTGCCGGCGGAAGGTTCGGTCACGCCCATGGACTGAAGCCGCAGTTCACCACTTGCGATCTTTGGCAGATAGTCTCGCTTCTGTTCTTCCGAGCCGTGCCGGACCAGCGTGTTCATATTATACATCTGGCCGTGACAGGCGCCGGAATTGCCACCTGTGCGGTTGATCTCTTCCATGATCACGCTAGCCGCTGTCAGCGACAGCCCTGAGCCGCCATATTCTTCTGGAATCAGCGCCGCCATCCAGCCGGCCTTGGTGAGCGCGGCGACGAATTCCTCGGGATAGGCGCGGTCATGGTCGATTTTCCGGTGATACTCGTCCGGAAACTCGGCACAGACGGCACGGACACCTTCGCGGATGTCGTTGAATTGATCTGGGTCCGTCAGCACGATGGTCCTCGGCAGGGCAGGTTCACAGGATGGTTACACAGTGATCATCACGTGTTCGCCAGGCAAGATCAATCCGGGCAGTACCAATCGAGCTTGATCGCCGTCGTGGCCATTTGCCACATCAGCCGGAAATGGGTGAATTTTCTATTTGTCTGACGACCTTGCGCCATTGGCCATTACGC
>JAKMFG010000031.1 GCA_022425565.1 Alphaproteobacteria bacterium | reverse complement strand
CCAGATGCTGGCATTCGAGCCGCCAAGCATGACCCGAATTCTTGGTGAGGCGCAGGCCGGTGTCAGGGGAACAGTCGGTGGGTTGATCGCGACCAACATTTCCGGCCCGCGTCGCCTGACCGCAGGAGCGGCAAGGGACTATCTTCTCGGGTTCGAGGCTGTGTCCGGTCGCGGTGAGCCTTTCAAGTCCGGCGGCAAGGTGATGAAAAATGTCACCGGTTATGATCTGTCGAAACTGATGTGTGGTTCGTTTGGCACGCTTGGTGTGATGGACGAGATCACCATCAAGACATTGCCTGCGCCTGAAACAAGCTGCTCGCTTCTCGTCGGCGCTGATGATTTTGCCGGTGCGGTTGCGCTGATTGCCCGTGTCTTTGCCTCCCCGCATGAACCCGGTGCCAGCGCCATCCTGCCAGCTGCTATTGCAGGCGAGGAGGGTGTGGACAGTGGCAGCCCGTTCACCGCAGTTATCCGTCTCGAGGGCATCGAGACGTCGGTCAGGGACCGCCTGGGGCATCTTCAGGAAATGACCGGCGGCGACGCGCTAGCCGAGGCGGCCAGTGTCGCCCTGTGGCAGCGCATCCGTGATGTGCAGCCGCTTGCCGAGAAACCTCTCGATATCTGGAAGGTATCCTGCGCTCCGGCCGATGCGGCAAAGCTTCTGGACTCACTCGATCCGCGACTGAACATCCGGATGATTGCCGACTGGGCAGGCGGTCTTTTGTGGATCGCCAGTTCCAAGGCCCAGCTCGGCCCGGCGCTCCGCAAGGCGGTTCAGGGGCTGGACAGCGGCTTTGCCATGCTGGTACGGGATGTCGGCGTCACGCGCGAGAAGGTTGAGCCGCTACAGCCGCTTGCCGGCGGCCTGTACGAGCTCCACAAGCGGGTCAAGGCGTCCTTTGACCCGCTGGGCGTTCTGAATTACGAGCGTATGCATCAGGGGATCTAGGGGACGTCATGCAAACGCATTTCACAGACACGCAGCTTCAGGACCCGCAGATCCGTGAGGCGGATTCGATCCTTCGCAAATGTGTTCACTGTGGATTCTGCACGGCCACCTGTCCCACCTATGTGATGACGGGTGACGAGCGTGACAGTCCGCGTGGCCGTATCTGGATGATGCGCGAGCTGCTGGAATCACCGGACAGCGTTTCGTCCGACACTGGCTATCACCTTGACCGCTGCCTTGGCTGTCTTGCCTGCACCACCACCTGCCCGTCAGGGGTCGATTATCATCACCTGATCGAAATCGGCCGTGAGCGCATGGATAAAGTCGCACCACGTCCGGCCGGCGACAGGATGATGCGCTGGCTGCTTGCCCGCGTCATCCCCTATGCCGGGCGGTTCCGGGTGATGATGCAGCTTGGCCGTATCGGCAAGCTGTTTTCGCCGCTGCTGCCGACATCGATGCGCGCAGCGCTGGCAAAGCTGCCCTCTCGTGTGCCGAGCCTTGATCGCGTTGGCAGCAAGACCATGAATTTCAAACCGCGGACGCGCGCGACACGGCGGGTGATCCTGCTGGCGGGCTGCGCACAGCGTGCTCTCGACCCGGCGATCAATGCCAGCACCATCCGCGTGCTAAACAAGCTGGGTGTCGAGGTCACGGTGCGGCAGGAGGCGTTCTGTTGTGGTGCGCTTGCCCATCATATCGGCGAGAGCAAGGCAGCGCACCAGACGGTTCGTGCCGCGCTTCTGGCTTGGCGTGAAGAACTCGAGCGCGGCGATGTGGAGGCGATTATCGCAAACGCTTCAGGTTGCGGCACGATGGTCAAGGATTACGCCCATATGGTTGGTGATGATCCGGAACTAGGTGCGATTGCAAGGCAGGTATCTGGCCTGGCACGTGACATCACCGAGGTGCTTGCCGATCTGCCGCTCGAAACGATTGTCGAAAAGGCCCCCGAAAGCCGCGGGAGGATCACCTATCACTCGGCATGCTCACTCCAGCACGGGCAGAAAATCCATGATCTGCCGATACAGCTTCTTCGTGAGGCGGGTTTCGAGGTCAGGCAGCCCCTCGAGCCGCATCTGTGCTGCGGCTCTGCAGGTGTTTACAACATCCTGCAGCCGGCGATGGCCGACGGGCTGCGTCAACGCAAGCTGGACAATATCGCGAGGGCCGGTGCACCGATGGTTGCCGCAGGCAACATAGGCTGCATCCAGCAGCTCGACAGCGACATTCCGGTGCGTCACACAATCCAGTATATCGATTGGGCCAGCGGCGGACCGCCGCCCGTTCAGGACTGACGGAGCGGCCGTTCGACAGTCCGGGACGGTCATTCATCCGATATCGAAGAAGTCGTTGCCTTTGTCGTCGGTGACAATGAAGGCCGGGAAGTTCTCGACCTCGATCTTCCAGACCGCTTCCATGCCGAGCTCCGGATATTCCAGGACCTCGATCTTCTTGATCGACTCCAGTGCCAGCTTGGCCGCAACACCGCCGATGCTGCCAAGATAGAAGCCGCCATGGGCCTTGCAGCTTTCGCGCACCTGACGAGACCTGTTGCCCTTGGCAAGCATCACCATCGACCCTCCGGCGGCCTGAAATGTCGAGACATAGCTGTCCATCCGGCCTGCCGTTGTCGGCCCGAACGAGCCCGAGGCCATGCCGTCGGGGGTTTTGGCGGGGCCCGCGTAATAGACAGGGTGGTTCTTGAAATAGTCGGGGAGGCTGCCTTCGGCTTCGAGTTTTTCCAGAAGCTTGGCATGCGCGATGTCGCGGGCGACGATCAGCGGCCCGGTCAGAGACAGCCTTGTTTCCACAGGGTATTGGCTCAAAGTCTCCAGAATTTCTGGCATTGGCCTGTTCAGGTCGATGGCGACCGCTGGTATCTCGTCAGAGCTGTCGACCTCGGGAAGGAACCTTGCCGGGTCACGTTCCAGCTTTTCGACAAAGATGCCTTCGGGCGTGATCTTTGCCAGTGCCTGTCTGTCGGCCGAACATGAAACGCCAATGCCGATCGGGCAGGAGGCGCCGTGGCGCGGCAGCCTGATGACCCGTACATCGTGGCAGTAATATTTGCCGCCGAACTGTGCGCCGATGCCAAGATCGCGCGTGATCTGCAGGATTTCGGCTTCCCATTCGGTATCGCGCCAGGCATGGCCGAGGCTGTTGCCTTCGGTCGGCAGTCCGTCAAGCGCGCGGATCGAGGCCTGTTTTACCGTTTTCAGATTATACTCGGCCGAAGTGCCACCGATGACGATGGCAAGGTGATAGGGTGGGCAGGCCGAGGTGCCCAGATCGAGGATCGCCGATTTGATGAAGTCGCGAAGCCCGTCCGGGTTCAGCACCGCTTTGGTTTTCTGGTGAAGGAATGTCTTGTTCGCAGACCCGCCGCCTTTCTGGATGAAGGCGAATTTGTATTCGGTGCCCTTGCCGGCATACAGGTCGATCTGCGCCGGCAGGTTGGTGGCGGTGTTGACCTCTTCGAACATGCTGGTCGCGGCGAGCTGCGAATAGCGAAGATTGCTTTGCTGATAGGTGTCATAGACGCCGCGAGACAGCGCTTCACCGTCGTCACCGGTCACAAGGACCCGGTCGCCGCGGCTGCCGGAAATGATCGCGGTGCCGGTGTCCTGGCACATCGGCAGCAGTCCGTCGGCCGCCACTACGGCGTTCTTCAGCATCTCCAGCGCCACGAACCGGTCGTTCTGTGTCGCTTCCGGATCATCCAGGATGGCGCGAAGCTGGGCCAGGTGGCTGCTGCGCAACAGATGCGAGATATCGGTGAAAGCGCGCTGTGCGAGCAGGCGCAGTGCCTCGGGATCGACTTTCAGGAACTGCTCACCGCCGAGATCGACCATCTCGACATGTTCGGTGCTGACAAGCTCGTAGACAGTGTTGTCGGCCGCCTGGGGAAACATGGGGCTGTAGGCAAAATCGGTCATGAGTATGCATCCGCTGGACGGAGGGGGGGGAAATCAGGAAGGCGACTTGCGAAAGCTGTCGAGTGAGACGACTTCTGCTGTCTCCGAAGGTGTGCCGTCCTCCGGTTCCTCGAGCGGGGCAACCTCGGCCACGTCGTCATTGGTCCCGATGTCAGCTTCAGCCAGCTTGCTGCTGAAGTAGAGCTCGAAACCGACCGACGGGTCCTTGAACTGGGTCATCGCGTCAAACGGAATGGTCATCATGGATGGTTTGCCGCCGAAGAACAGGGTAATCGAGAACCGGTCATCCTCGACCACAAGGTCGGCAAACTGGTGCTGGATGACGATCGTTATGGTTTCGGGATGTTGCGCGCTAAGGGCGTCATCCATCGTAACGCCCGGATAGCCGGTCAGGAACGAGATGTAGAAATGCGTTTCGCCCAGTAGCCCTGACTGTTCAGTGATCTGCAGTGCCGAACGCACGACAAGGCGCAGCGTATCTTCGACCAGAAGGTCGTAATTCAGGCCGGTGAAATCGTTTCCGTTGTCTGTCATCTCGCAAACCCGCTAGTCGCATTATGTTTTGGGCGTGGCACGGCGAAGGAAAGCGGAACGCTTCTGTTGCCAGGTGCGTTCCAAACCCCGCCAGCCCGAGCTCAAGCGGACTGGGCTTTAAGATCGGTTGCGTTAGCTGCCGTTAGGCTGCTGCTGCTACCGGAGCAGTGTTGTCATTTGCAACTACTACA
>JAKMFG010000327.1 GCA_022425565.1 Alphaproteobacteria bacterium | reverse complement strand
ATATTGAACATCAAGCTGAAAAAATTGGAAAATCAATGAATGATATGTCGCTTGATGAGATGGAATCCCTGTGGCAGGAAGCCAAGACCCGCGCCGCCGGCTAGAGGCGATCATTTTCCCATAAATGCCTGTGCAGCATATGCCAGGCATCGGCATCCGGCGCAATCATGATCCCTGACCGATTGCCGGCGTTATAGCGTCCGCCCCCGTTGATCATGGCGGCATGCGCACCTGCCTCGCGGCACAGCAGATCCACCGGCGCATGGTCCCATGGCGTACAGCTGGCATGCATCAGGAAATGCTGGGTGCCCTCGGCGATGCATCCGGCGAGCACGCCGATGCTTCCCGGAAACCAGCGCCCGGGCATTTCACGAAGAATACCGCGCAGGCGTGTCTTTTCAGGCTCTTCAACGTCGCGGACACTCGCCGCGCCATTCAACATGTCTATTCGCCAGTCGCGCGCACCAAGGGCCAGCCTGTGGTCACCGCCATCATCAAGGCGCATCATCGCCCCCTCGCCGGCGGCGCCATAATAGAGACGGCGCTGAAGCGGCAGCCATATCCAGCTTCTTACAGGAACACCATTCTCGAGCAGCGCAACCATGCTGCAGAACCGTTCCTTGCCATTGACGAAATTATTGGTGCCATCCACCGGATCGACGGTCCAGGCAAGCGGTTCTATCGCACGTTCGCGCAATGCAGGATCTGTGGCACAGGCTTCCTCGCCAATGACCACCGCATCGACAATGTCGCGCAAACGCGGCGCCAGCCAGGCCTCTGCCTCGTGGTCTGCCACTGTTACCAGGTCGGTCGGGCTTGTCTTGGTAGCAATGTCCCCGTCAGCAAGCGCGCCGTAGCGAGGCAAAACCAACTGGTCGCCGGCCGCACGAACAAGATCGGCGACATCGCCAGCAATCGAATCAAACATGATGGTCAGGGCCCCGCGACTTTCAGTCGTCGCCTGTTCCCTCCGCCTCATCATCTAGTTCCTGCAACTGGACCGGCACCATCGGCATGATGGTTGAAATGGCATGCTTGTACACAAGCTGCACATGCTGGTCGCGCTTGAGCAGTATCGAGAAATTGTCGAACCAGGTGATTACCCCCTGCAGTTTCACACCGTTCACTAGAAAAACGGTGACGGACGCATGGGATTTGCGGACGTTGTTAAGGAAAATCTCCTGAAGGTTCCGGCTCTTATCATTGGCCAATTTTTCGTCCTCCTACGGATAGGGTAGCGGCTTGCTGCCTGACTGACAATCCTGCGGCGACTATCAGCCAAACGAGCACGTAATCAGAAAAAATCCAGTCTGACTGACAAAAGCTTCTCAACCTGCGGGATTCTGCCCCGCGCGGCGAAGATCGCCACTGTGTCACCAGCCTCGATGACGGTGTCACCGCGCGCCGGTATGACCTTGTCGTTTCGCAGGATTCCGCCAATCGCGACACCTTTTGGCACCTTTGCCTCGCGAAGGGATTTGCCGACAAGCTGCGAGGATGGCAGTGCTTCTGCTTCGATTACCTCGCCAAGATCCTCGACGACAGCATGGACATCGCGAATACGGCCCCGCCGCACATGCTCAAGGATCGACGACACGGTGATCTGGGACGGGTTGATGACCGCATCAACGCCAAGTGCGGCAACGAGCGGGATAAAACCGGGAATATTGACCAGCGCCACGGCGTGTGTCGCCCCGTTTCGCTTGGCCAGCAGCGCCGAGAGAATGTTCACCTCATCATCATCGGTAACCGCGACGAATGTTTCGGTCGTGCCGACATCGGCTTCGGCCAGAATGTTGCTGTCGAGAGCATCACCATTGAAAATGCGAGCCTCACGCAGATTTTCCGCAAGGAAATGGGCGCGAGAGGCGTTGCGCTCGATCAATTGGACCTTTGTGTTCTGGAAATTGGTCTCGATCTCGGTTGCCAGCATCTGGCCGATGGCACCGCCACCGGCGATAAGTACAGATCTAGCCTCATGCTCCTCATGGGCAAAGGTCGCCATGGCCCGGTCCAGATGGTCGGAATCACAGACGAAATACACGCGGTCACCCGGCTTCATCATCTCGGCACCATCCCGTGGCAGGGTGAGCTTTCCGTCACGGATGATGGCGAGAATGGTCATCGACAGGTCAGGGAACAGGTTTGTCAGGTGCCGGATCGGCGTATCGATAATCGGGCTGACCTCGTTGCACTGCACACCGACAAGATTCATCCGGCCGCCGCACATATCCTTCACATCGAACGCACCGGGAACACGCAGCTGGTTGCTGACCGCGGCTGATACCTCGGCCTCTGGCGAGATGATATGGTCGATCGGAAGCTGGTCCGGCGAGTAGAGGTCGCCATAGATCGGATCGAGATAGGGCTGATGCCGGATACGGGCGATTTTCACCGGTGTATTGAAAATAGTGTGCGCCACCTGGCAGGCCACCATGTTCACTTCATCCGACTCGGTGACCGCAATCAGCAGTTCGGCATCCCGCGCGCCAGCCTCGGAAAGAATGTCCGGATATGAGGCCGTGCCGACCACGCCATGCACATCGACCTGGTCCGTGATGCGCTGGATTTTCTCTTCCGAAGCGTCGATCACGGTTACGTCGTTATGTTCCTCGGCAAGGTGCGAGGCGATACCGGCGCCAACAAGACCAGCACCACAAATCACAATCTTCATGTCTTGCCATCCTCGTTCGCGGACGTCTTGCCACCATGCGTGACCTCGAGTGACCGGAGCTTGCGGTGCAGGGCTGATCGCTCCATCCCTACAAAGCCGGCCATTTGCGATACATTCCCGTCAAAGCGTTGCAATTGCGCTGTCATATAGCTCTTCTCGAAAGCCTCGCGTGCATCGCGCAACGGCAATGCAAGCAGCGCACCAATATCAGAATTGCCGGCGGCAGGCGAGATGTTCTGAATTTCGACAGGCAGCAGGTCGAGGCCGAGGGGCTCGGACCTGTCAGCAGGAGCCATGATCAGCATGTTCTCGATCGTGTTCAGCATCTGGCGCACATTGCCCGGCCAACGATAGCCCTGCATCGCCGACAAAACCTCGTCACCCAGCTTGACTCTGCCAAGGCCGGTCCGGCGCGCCACCAGATCGACGAAATGACGAGCAAGATGCGGGATATCCTCGCGCCGTTCGGCAAGTGGCGGCATCGAAAGCGGCACCACGCCAAGCCTGTAATAGAGATCCTCGCGAAGATGCCCCTCGGCGAGGGCAGCCGACAAATCGCGGCTCGAAGCGGAAATCACGCGCACATCAACGGTGACTTCCTTGTTGCCGCCGACCCGGCGGAACCGCTGTTCCGCAACGGCGCGCACGATCTTGCCTTGAGTTTCCAGCGGCAGGTCGCAAACCTCGTCGAAATAGAGAGTTCCCTTGTGCGCCTGCTCGAACAACCCGACGATCCGCCGGCTGGTCGTGGCCCCGTCGGACCCGAACAGCTCAACATCGGCCCTCTCCGCCCCCAACCGCGCGCAATTGGCGACAATGAAGCGCGAATCACGCCTTTCGGACTGGTGATGAATGCAGCGGGCGGCAAGTTCCTTGCCACTGCCGTTGGGGCCGCTGATGAGGACCCGGCTGGCTGTTGGCGCGATCCGTTCCACTGCTGTGCGGACAGCCTTTATCTGTGTCGAGACACCGATGATGGCCGGATCAGTTTCCTCGCTGACGCGTGCACGAAGCTCGGCATTCTCGCGTTCAAGGCGGCTCGCCTCGAAAGCGCGCTGCACCATCAGCAGCAGCCTGTCTTCCTTGAACGGCTTTTCGATGAAGTCATAGGCGCCATTGCGAATGGCCTGCACAGCCGTCTCGACAGTGCCATGCCCCGAGATCATCAGCACCGGCACCTCGGGATAGACACTCTTCACCCACTCAAGCAGCTCAAGCCCATCCATATCCGAATCCCGCATCCAGATATCAAGGATGGCAAGCCCCGGCGGTTTGGCCGCAAGAAGATCCCGCGCTTCCATGGCCGATGCCGCTTCCATGGTTGTGAAACCCTCGTCACGAAGCGTCGCGCCGATCAGCAGCCTGATGTCGCTTTCATCATCGACAATGAGGATATCACCTGCCGTCTTCATTTGCCTTGCCTCTTCATGAAAGGGAGTCCGTGGCGTCAAGCTGAGCCAGCCGTATCACTACCATTGCACCGCCATCATCGGCATCTGCCAGCTCCAGCTCACCGGAATGGTCCTGAATGATCTTGCTGACAATCGCCAGCCCCAGTCCTGTTCCCTTGTCACGTCCGGTCACATAAGGCTCTAGAAGCGAGGACCGCTCCTTCTTCGGAAACCCCGGACCATTGTCAGAAACAGCGAGACAGACCTGACCATCATTTACCGACAGCGCCAAACGGATTTGTGGTGCCTCCACCGCAGCCCCGGAAAGGCTGTCGATCGCGTTCTGAATGATGTTGGTCAGGGCCTGACGCAACAGACCAGCATCGCCCATCACCATCCCGCCATCAGGGACCGTATCGAGATCGGTGCTGAATTCCACCTTCTGGGCTTCGAACAGGGCAACCTGACCATGCGCCAGCTCAACAAGGGACAGCTCCTTCATCGCCGGTTGCGGCATGCGCGCAAAATCAGAAAATTCGTCAACCATGCGGCCGATATCGTCGACCTGACGCCCGATGATGGACAGATACTCGCTGAACTGGGCGCCTGCTGCCTCGTCTTCCGGCCGGTATTTGCGCTGCAGTCTGTCCGCAGCCAGCTGGATCGGGGTAAGCGGATTCTTGATCTCGTGCGCAATACGACGGGCCACATCCGACCAGGCCGCCTTGCGCTGCGCGGTCAGCAGGTCGGTCACATCCTCGAACGTGACGACATAGCCGATCACGCGCCCATCAACCCGTTCGGTCGCAATCCGCGCGCGAAGGGTGAGGCTCACCCCGTCCCGCTCCAGTATGATCTGCTCCTCGGCGAACCTGCGGCGGCGCGATGTGCCGGTGGCGATCAGCCCGGCGAATTCCGGCACCACATCGGCGAGCTTGCGTCCAATCATATCGCTGTCGGAAAGCGACAAAAGCTGGCAGGCACTGTTGTTTGGCAGGGTCACCTTCTGGTCACTGTCCATACCGATCACGCCGGATGACACACCGCCAAGAACCGCCTCGGTAAATTCCCGCCGCCGGTCGATCTGCATATTCGCCTGCACGAGCTGTTCGCGGCTTCTAACCAGTTCATCCAGCATCTTGTTGAAGGACAGACCGAGGCGCGCCACCTCGTCCAGCTCCAGCCCGGCCGGAACACGTTCCGACAGGTTTCCACCGCGCACCTGCTCGGCAACCGAAATTACCGATCCGAGCGGTTCGACAATGGCGGTGGCAAGGTTCAGGCCGATCCACAACGCCGTGATTAGCAGCAGCACAAGTATCAACCCGAAGACGAAGGCAAAGCTGACCTGCAGATCGAGCTGGCGAATGCCGAGCTGCTGATAATCCGCAGCGGCAAGCCTTGTGCTGTCGACGGCATCCAGAACCGACCTGTCGATAAACCGGCCGACAAACAGATAGGCATCGACAAAGCTGTTCAGCTTGACCACTGCACGCAGCTTGCTTGTCTCGTCGCCACGCAGGATGACGACATCGCCCTGACGGGCCTTTTCCAGCCAGCCTTCACCGAAGCTGGTGAAGGTCACGGCAAAGGCAAAACGCGACTTCGCCGCCACCTGGCCGGTTCCATCCAGAATGATGACTTCCGACAAATTGCGCAGCGCCGCCTGGTTTGTCAGATACTGGTTCAGAAGCGCCGGCTCGTCCCGGAACTTGAAAGCCTCACGGTTCACATCATTGGCGATGGTCAGCACATCGCTTCGGATCGAACTGGCATGTTCCTCGAAATAGGCATCGGCGACCTGCACCGAGTCGGTGACCGCGGTCGAGATGCGGTCGGCAAACCAGCCTCGAAGCGAGTAATCCACAACAAACAGGGCAAAGGCCGTGGTAATGACCGCAGGCAAGGCCGCAACACCGCCAAACAGCAGGGCAAGACGCCAGTGAAGCTGGTAACCGGCCAACTTCTGCCGCCGTTCCACCCACAGGCGCAGGATCTGGCGGATGACGAATGCGCCGACAATGATCACCGCCAGTACATCGACAGCAATCAGGGTCGTCAGCTGACCGCTGTCGGACTGTACCGGATCGAACTTAGCAAGCGTGTAGATCGTGTAGATACCAATCGCCAGCGCGGCCAGAACCGCCAGATAGCCGAAGCGGTTTTCTGAAAAACTCAGCAGCTTGCCCAGGCGGAGCGGTGTGTTCGTTTCGATGCTCATCGGCCCGACCATATACCGAGTTCACGGATACGCTTGCGAAGCGTATTGCGGTTGATTCCAAGAATTTCGGCAGCTTTCACCTGATTTCCCCGTGTCACCTCGAGCGTGGCGACGATGAGCGGGTATTCCACCTCCCGAAGAATGCGCGCATGCAGGCCCGCCGGCGGCGTGGCCCCTTCAAGGGTGCCAAAGTAGCGGCGTACATGCTGGTCGACGGCATCTGCAAGGCTGTCGACCTCGATCGGCTGCGCCTCTTCCGGACGTACCGAGGCAAGCTCCGCCTCGACCATTTCGGCCGAAATGCTGTCCTCACCCACAAGAACAAGAAGCCGTCGCACCAGATTTTCCAGTTCACGCACATTCCCCGGCCAGTTCCATGCAGCCAGTGCGCGGATGGCCTCGGGGGTGAAGCGTTTTGCCGGCAGTCCGCCGGCTGCGGCCTGTTTCAGGAAATGGTTGACCAGCGGAGCGATATCCTCAGTCCGCTCACGAAGCGGAGGTAGGCGCAGCGGCACGACATTCAGCCTGTAGAACAGATCCTCGCGGAACAGCCCCTGCTGCATCAGATGCTGAAGATTGTGGTTGGTCGCGGCGATAATCCGGACATTCGCCTTGACCGGGCGGTTCGCCCCGACCGGAAGATATTCGCCGTCCTGAAGCACACGAAGAAGCCGCGTCTGCGCTTCTGGCGGCATATCGCCAACCTCGTCAAGAAACAGGCTGCCGCCCTCGGCCTGCTCGAAACGTCCCGACATGCGGCTGTCAGCACCTACAAAGGCGCCCTTCTCATGGCCGAAAAGCTCCGACTCCACCAGATTTCGCGGAATAGCCGCCATGTTGATCGGCACGAACGGGCCGGCACGGCGGGATCCAAGGTCATGAAGGGCGCGCGCCACCAGCTCTTTGCCTGTGCCACTCTCACCGGTGATCAGAACTGTCAGATCTGTGCCGACGACACGGGCCATCGCTTTGAAGATATCCTGCATCGGGCGCGACCTGCCGACGAGCGGGCCACCCTCCTCGACACCGGGCTGTGCCTGCGTCGACGGACGTGACTGACCGATGCTGCCGACAGCGCGCTCGGTGGCTTCGACAAGGCTCCGCAGCTCGAACGGTTTCGGCAGATATTCGAAGACGCCGGTCTGCTGTGCCTTGACCGCCGTCAGCAAGGTAGAGCGGGCGCTCATGACGATTACCGGCATATCGGGCCGGTGTTGCTGTATCCGCGGCAGCAGGTCGAGCGCGTCACCATCCGGAAGGGCGATATCAGAGATCAGCACATCGCCGCGGCCACTTTCGATGAGCTTCCACAGACCTGCCGCCGTTCCGCTGGACTGAACGGTGTAGCCCTGACGGGCAAGTGCTTGCTGCACGACAAGCCGGACCGACTTGTCATCCTCGGCAACCAGGATATGCGCCGAACGCGAATTCATCAGGAAACCTCCTGCCCGGCAGGCGGGAAATTGATCCTGAACACCGTTCGCCCGGGCGCGGAATCAACCTCGACCAGACCGCCATGGTCGGCAACGACGCTGGCCACCAGTGCAAGGCCAAGGCCACTGCCGCCCGGCTTTCCGGAGACGAACGGGTCGAAGATGTTGTCGCGAAGCTCGGGGGTAATCCCGGGCCCGTTATCGATCACCTCTACCTGAATTGGCACATGCAGACGCCCGGCACCGGCACCACTCAGCCGCCGTCCGCGTGAATAGGATGTAATTACAGTCAATTCAGATTTATTTTCAGTAGCTTCAAAAGCATTCTTAATTATATTTAAGAAGGCCTGAATTAGCAGGTCACGATGGCCGTCAACCGGCGGCAGTGACGGATCATAGCGTCGCCTGACGGTCATATGCGCGCCATAACTTGCCGAAGCGATCCGCAGGCAGTGGTCCAGCACCTCGTGAATGTTGACCGGCGACAGCGTTACCTGCCCGCCCCCGGCAATGCCTTCCATCCTGTCGAGAAGCGCCGTCACGCGGTTGGTCTCTTCGACAATCATCCGCGCGAATTCCTGATTTTCCGGCGACAGGTCGGCCTGCAGCAACTGCGCGGCACCCTTGATGCCCGCCAGCGGGTTCTTCACCTCATGCGCCAGCAATGCCGCCATTGCCGAGATCGAGCGCGCCGCCCCATGGAACAGCGACTGCCCGCGCAGCCGCTCGGCAAGCGCGCGCTCCTGAAATGTGACGAGCATCCGTCCTTCATGCGCCGACCGGTCGCCAAAAGGCGCGATCTGAACATTCAACAGTTTCATGCCAATCCGCGGGCTTGCCAGCTCGATGCCCTGGTCGGCCACGGACGCCATCTGCGAGCGTGCGCGCGCCAGTAATGCCATCAGGCTGGAATCGGCCGGAATTTGCTGCGACAGCTCACTGCCAGTCAGCATTGCCGCGCTGGAATCAAAAAACATTTCAGCCGCGTGATTCAGGAAGACGAAGCGGTCCGCACCATCCAGAAGAAAGACCGGGTTTGGAAGGCTGGCGAGGATGTGGGTCGCCTCAAGCTGCAGATCGGGCGAAATGATGTCGTCCATCAAGCCGCCGCCTCCCTTGCCGCGCCTTCGTCCAGTTCGGCGAAGAACCGGTCGACCGCCTTGAACACCGCTTCGGCATCTGTCGTATTGTTGGCGACATCGCGAAGCTCCGCCGCGCCGGGAAGGCCGTGGGCATACCAGGCGATATGTTTGCGCGCCAGCCGCATCGCCGGCGCGCCATAATGCGTCAGCATGTCGTCAAGATGCAGCTTCATCATCCTGTGACGTTCGGCGATAGACGGGTCCGGCCGCACAGCACGCCCCTCAAGACGATCTCCCGCCTGAGCCAGCAGCCAGGGACGCCCCTGTGCGCCACGCCCGATCATCACACCTGCAGCCCCACTGTCACGCATGGCGCTGTCAACATCCTCGAGGCCGCGAATATCCCCATTCACAATCACCGGCATCGGCACAGCGTCGACAACGCTGCGAACAGCTTGCCAGTCGGCCGCGCCATTATACATCTGGCAGCGGGTGCGGCCGTGAACCGCGATCATAGCAATTCCGGCATCCTCGGCCATGCGGGCGATCACCGGCGCGTTCAGGCTGTCGTCATCCCAGCCAAGACGCATTTTCAGCGTCACCGGCACATCGACGGCAGCCGCCATGGCCACCAGAATGGCGCCGGCCAATGGCTCGTCACGCATCAGCGCCGAGCCCGACAGCTTGCCTGTCACCTTTTTTGCCGGGCAGCCCATATTGATATCGATGAAAGTGGCGCCGAGATCCGCCGCAATGCGCGCAGCATCCGCCATGATCTGAGGGTCCCAGCCGGCAAGCTGCACGGACAACGGCACTTCGCTGACGGTATCCATGCGCAGCTTGCGCATCTCGCTGCGCACCTCGCGCAGGATGGCGGCACTGGCCACCATCTCGGTCACGACAAGACCGCCACCCACACGGCGCACCGCACGGCGGAATGGCATATCCGTTACCCCCGACATCGGCGCGAGGATAGCGGCATGCGGCACTGTGATTCCACCAATGGTCAGGCTCATCGCTATTGGCTCATCGCTTCGGGCTCATC
>JAKMFG010000296.1 GCA_022425565.1 Alphaproteobacteria bacterium | reverse complement strand
GTGTAATCCGATGCCAAGAGTCGATGCCCGATTCGCTGGAACGGTTGCTCACCTTTAATTTGCGCCAATTTCTGGTGTCTGAAGGAACGGGCTGAAAACTGACTCCATTTTGTGTCTTTGAAAAGAGATCTCACATGGCCGAAGCATCCAAGAAAACCGCTAAAACAGGATCAAAAGCCAAAAAAACAAGCGGCAAGGCTGACAAGTCGGCTGGCAAATCTGCCACACCGGAAGCCATTCTGCTGCCTGAAGGCTATCGTCCGACCGACGATGAGGAGTTTATGAATCCGATGCAGCTGGCATATTTCCGCAATAAGCTGGAAATCTGGCGCGCCGAACTCCTGAATGAGGCAAATGAAACGATAACCGACCTGTCGCAGGAAAACCTGCACCGCCCGGACCAGATGGACCGGGCGCAGATCGAAAGCAATGCTGCCATCGACCTGCGCACACGCGATCGCGAGCGCAAGTTGCTGCAGAAGATCGAGTCGGCTCTTCGCCGGATCGAGGACGGGTCTTACGGCTTTTGCGTCGAAACGGACGAGCCGATCAACCTGCGCCGGTTGGAGGCGCGGCCAATTGCCTCGCTCAGCCTTCATGCCCAGGAACAGCACGAGCGGAACGAACGTACCCACCGCGACGACTGAGCAGGCAATCCCCGCCAATGACCACGGTCCGCCGGCTCCTGCCGACGGGCCGTTTTTGCTTTGTTCACATTGTCATGTCCCGAAATAAGAACAAAACAGGAAAATATACTTGAAAAAAGAACAAATCAGGTACATGGTGTGGTAAGAATTCAACACCAGCCGCATCAACAGGCCCGCGGAAAGTCCCGCGAAGATCCACATGGACAGGGTCGGGTGGCTGTGCCAGAAGGAGGACGGACATGACCGGAGTCGTGGTGGACCTGAAAATGAAAAATGAAGACAAGGCCAAGGCGCTTGAAGCCGCCATCGGCCAGATCGAAAAGGCATTCGGCAAGGGCTCTGTGATGAAGCTCGGCCAGCGGGAATCGGCTGTTGATATACAGGCGATCTCCACCGGTTCCCTGGGTCTTGATATCGGCCTTGGCATCGGTGGCTTTCCAAAAGGCCGGATCATCGAAATCTATGGGCCGGAATCATCCGGCAAGACAACGCTGGCACTTCATGCCGTCGCCGAGGCGCAGAAGGAAGGCGGCAACTGCGCCTTCGTCGATGCCGAGCATGCGCTTGATCCGGTCTATGCCCGCAAACTTGGTGTTAATATCGACGATCTGCTGATCTCGCAGCCGGATGCTGGCGAGCAGGCGCTTGAGATCGCCGACACGCTGGTTCGTTCCGGGGCGATCGATGTTCTTGTGATCGACTCTGTTGCCGCACTGGTACCGCGCGCCGAACTCGAGGGTGAGATGGGCGATACCCATGTCGGCCTGCAGGCTCGCCTGATGAGTCAGGCGCTTCGCAAGCTGACCTCGTCGATTGCACGCAGCAACTGTCTGGTGATTTTCATTAACCAGATCCGCCTGAAGATTGGTGTGATGTTCGGCAATCCCGAGACCACCACTGGCGGTAACGCGCTGAAGTTCTATGCTTCGGTCAGGCTTGATATCCGCCGGATTGGCGCCATCAAGGACCGTGACGAAGTGATCGGCAACCAGACCCGCGTGAAGGTTGTGAAAAACAAAGTGGCGGCACCGTTCCGCACCGTCGAGTTCGACATCATGTATGGCGAGGGCATCTCGAAGATGGGTGAACTTCTTGACCTCGGTGTTGCCGCCGGCATCGTCGAGAAATCGGGTGCCTGGATTTCCTATAACGGCCAGCGGATTGGGCAGGGGCGTGAGAACGCGAAGAATTTCCTGCGCGAGAACAAAGAGCTTGCCGACGAGATCGAGACGGCGATCCGGCAGAATGCCGGCCTCGTCGGCGACCAGATGCTGGACCAGTCGATTGCCGAGTCTCCGGAGGCTGCCGTGCCGGATTCGCCGGACGAGCCGATGGTGCCCGAAGAGGGCTGATTGGCGGGAACTGGCCGGAACTCTGCCGGCGGGTTTTTCCCTGCAAACGCAAACAGGCCCTGCCGGCATTGTCGGTGGGGCTTTTTTTGCGACCCTGGTCGAATGACCTGAAACCGGCATGTTTGGCTGGACATACGACTGGTGTGCCGCGTAAACATGGGACCGCGCAGCGGTCGTTCTGGCCGCATTGCCGCCCCTCTCGAACCGTTCGCCAGACATCAGCTCTGTGCACGGTCTCGGATCACGGTTGATCGCAGGACAGAATGATGAGCAGCGTAAACGACATCAGAACGGCTTTTCTTGAATATTACGGTGCCAACGGTCACGAAATCGTGTCCTCCAGCCCGCTGGTTCCGCAGAATGACCCTACATTGATGTTCACCAACGCCGGTATGGTGCAGTTCAAGAACCTGTTCACCGGCCTTGAGACCCGCGACTACAACCGCGCCGTAACCTCGCAGAAATGTGTCCGCGCCGGCGGCAAGCATAACGACCTTGAGAATGTCGGCTATACTGCGCGGCACCACACCTTTTTCGAAATGCTCGGCAATTTCTCGTTCGGCGACTATTTCAAGGAAAACGCCATCGAGTGGGCCTGGAACCTTGTGACCAGGGAAGTCGGCCTAAACAAGGACAAGCTGCTTGTCACCGTCTATCACGAGGATGACGAGGCGGCCGATCATTGGAAGAAGATTGCCGGGCTCACCGACGACAGGATCATTCGCATCGCCACTTCGGATAATTTCTGGGCGATGGGCGATACCGGGCCCTGCGGTCCCTGTTCCGAGATTTTCTATGACCACGGTGATCACATTCCGGGTGGTCCTCCAGGTTCGCCGAATGAAGATGGCGACCGGTTCATCGAGATCTGGAACCTTGTCTTCATGCAGTTCGAGCAGCTCCCCGACGAGCGTATCAATCTGCCAAAACCCTCGATCGATACCGGCATGGGGCTGGAGCGTATCGCTGCTGTGATGCAGGGCAAGCACGACAATTACGACATCGACATGATGCGCGCGCTAATTGTGGCCTCGGCAGATGCGTCCAACACGGATCCCGATGGTGAGAAGAATGTCTCGCACCGCGTTGTTGCCGACCACCTTCGCGCCAGCTCGTTCCTGATTGCTGACGGTGTCCTGCCGTCCAATGAGGGGCGCGGCTATGTGTTGCGCCGGATCATGCGGCGTGCCATGCGCCATCTGCATCAACTGGGGTGTGCCGACCCGGTGATGTTCAAGCTGGTTCCGGCGCTTGTCGCCGAGATGGGTGCCCAGTATCCGGAGCTTGGCCGTGCGCAGCCGCTGATTGCCGAGACACTGAAGCTGGAAGAGACACGCTTCAAGGAAACGCTTGGCCGCGGCCTGCGCCTGCTGAACGAGGAAATCGAGGGCAAGCAAGCTGGCGGCACGCTGGACGGGGCGAAGGCTTTCAAGCTTTATGACACATTCGGCTTCCCGCTCGATCTGACACAGGACTTCATGCGGGGATATGGCT
>JAKMFG010000272.1 GCA_022425565.1 Alphaproteobacteria bacterium | reverse complement strand
ACAATAAGGTTGATCAGCACGAACAGCGTTCCGACGAGAAGCAGGTAGGCCGACATCACCGGGATATCGACGAAATAGACAGCATTGATGAACATCAGTCCGACACCCGGCCACTGGAACACCGTCTCGGTAATGATGGCGAAGGCGACGATCGACCCGAGCTGAAGGCCGGCCACCGTCGTCACCGGCACCAGCGTATTGCGCAGCGCGTGCCGGAAATAGACCATCCGTTCGGGAAGGCCGCGTGCCCGCGCAAACTTGATGAAGTCCTGGCGCAGCACCTCAAGCATCTCGGACCGGACAAGACGCATGATCAGCGTCATCTGGTAGAGGCCGAGGGTGATTGCCGGCAGGATCAGCGATTTCAAGCCGGAGGCTGTGAGAAGGCCAGTCTCCCAGAAGCCGAGCTTTACCGTCTCGCCGCGGCCGAATGACGGCAGCCAGCCGAGTTCGACCGCGAACAGCCAGATCAACAGCACCCCGATCAGGAACGTCGGCAGCGATACCCCGATGAGCGAGGCCGTCATCACGAAGCCGGCCAGAAACCCGCCACGGTTGATAGCGGTGAAAATGCCCAGCAGGATGCCGGCAGCTAGCGCCATCAGCGCCGATATGAAAGCCAGCTCCAGCGTCGCTGGAAGCCGCGAGACAATCAGGTCGGCAACGGGCTCGGCCGTACGGTAGGAAATGCCAAAATCGAAATTGACCGCCTTCCAGACGAAACGCGCATATTGCACCGGGATCGGATCGTCCAGCCCCATCCTCTCGATCAGCTCGTTACGGTCGGCGACCGTCGCTTCCTGGCCGAGGATGTTTTCGACCGGACTGCCGACAAAACGGAATATGGCAAAGGAAATCAGCGCCACCAGAAGCAGCACGAGCCCTGCCTGGGCAAGCCGTCTTGCAAGGATCACCAACATGACCAGCCTCTGGCAGGCGGCACTGAACAGGCGTTATGGAACATGGCACGGATAATCATTCAAAGGAAAAGCCGGCAGCGACGACAGGGCCGCTGCCGGCAAAGGTCTTAGTTCATTACAAGATACTTGAAGTGCGGCTGGTCTTCCGGCTGCACGTCGAACTGGATGCCGTTTTTCATGCCCCAGTTCAGCACCTGGTTGTGGATGGGAAGATACAGCTGATCTTCCTGAACCTGTGCCCAGATCTCGCCGATGATGCCGTCGCGCTTGGCGAGGTCAGTCTCGGACTCAAGGGCCACGATCTTCGCGTTCACATCGGCATTGGCATAGCCGGTGTTGTTCCAGGAACCACGGTTCTCGGTGGTCTCGTGGACGAGGAAGTTGAAGATGTAGTGCGAGTCGAAGGTCGGAACACCCCAGCCGAGCATGTAGAACTCGGTGGTCTTGTTCTTGATCAGCGGGAAATGCTGTGCCTTCGGCTTGGCGTCGAGGTTCACCTTCACGCCGATCTGGCCGAGCATGCCGACAGCCGCCTGGCAGATCGCCTCGTCATTGATGTAGCGGTCGTTCGGGCAGTTCAGCGTGATCGAGAAGCCGTCACCGTAACCTGCGTCGGCCATCAGCGCCTTGGCAGCGGCCACATCATAGGCCGGGATCTGGTCGAGCGACTCGTTCCAGCCATTCACGAATGGCGGCATGATGACGTTGGTCGGCGAGGACTGGTCGCGCATCACGACCTTCTTGATGGCATCGCGGTTGATCGCGATGTTCATCGCCCGGCGGACGCGGACATCGGCGAACGGATTCTTGCCGTCGACATTATCCGTCTCGAGGTCGGCCTTGCCGCTGTTCATACCGAAGAAGATCACGCGGTTCTGCGCCGCTGTGACAACCTTCAGACCGTCCTCGCCGGCCACACGGCCAAGGTCCTGAACGGGAACGTCCTGAATGAAGTCCACCTCACCCGAAAGCAGCGCGGCAACGCGGGTCGCGGCAGACTGGATCGGGGTGTAGACGATCTCGCTGGCGGCGAGCGGGAACTGGCCCTTGCCCCAGTAGCTCGGGTTCGCCTTCAGCACCGTCTTCTGGTCGGGAACACGGCTGACCAGCATGTAGGCGCCGGTGCCGTTCGTGTTCTGCGAGGCAAAGGTGGTCTCACCGGCAGCCACATCCTGTGGTGCTGATGCATCATTCGCCTCGGTCCAGCCGGAATCCATCATGAACAGGTTGGTCAGGTTGTTGATCAGCAGCGGGTTGGCGCCGTTGGTCTCCATGTCGATGGTATGGTCGTCGACCTTGCGGATTTCCTTTACGCTTGTCAGCAGCTCCTTCATCGCCGAGGTCGGCATCATCGCGCGCTTGAAGCTGTAGACAGCGTCGTCGGCGTTGAATTCCGCCCCGTCATGGAAGGTCACGCCCTTGCGAAGGGTGAACCGCCAGACATTCGGGTTGTCGTCCAGCGCTTTCCAGTTGGTGGCGAGTGCCGGTGTGATCTGGCCGTCCATGTCACGATGCAGCAGCGGCTCGTAGATCTGGTGCGCCAGAGCGTGGGTCGGGCCCTCGTTCTGGGCATGCGGGTCGAGGGTCAGCGAGTCGCCCGACCGTGCCCAGCGCAGTGTATCCGCCGAAGCGAAGCCGGACATGGCCACGCTGGCGGCCAGCACGCCGGCGCCAAGGATATGGTTGAATGATTTCATGGTGTCTCTCCCTTATGGTCTTCTTTTGAAATATTCTGGGGTTTTTTTGAGCATGACCCCTAATCCGGCGCATGGGCAAGATGATTCATCTGTTCCGGAAATGAAAAACCCCCGGAGGAGTGATTCCCCGGGGGTTTTTGATGCGGTTTTTTCAATGCGGTTTTTCAGGTGGCAGGGGCGATAGGACTCGAACCTACAACCCCCGGTTTTGGAGACCGGTGCTCTACCAATTGAGCTACACCCCTATGC
>JAKMFG010000221.1 GCA_022425565.1 Alphaproteobacteria bacterium | reverse complement strand
CAACATGACCGGCACAATCATCGCGATGACGCATATCCTGCTGCCGTTTATGATCCTGCCGCTATATTCGGTGATGAAGACGATCCCGCCTTCCTATATGCGCGCGGCGCGCTCGCTCGGGGCAACACCGACAACCGCCTTCATCAAGGTCTATATGCCGCAGACTGTGCCCGGGATTGGCGCTGGCGGGCTGCTCGTGTTCATTCTTGCGATCGGCTATTACATCACCCCGGCCCTTGTGGGTGGCCAGGACGGCCAGTTGATCTCGAACATGATCGCATATCACATGCAGAAATCGCTGAACTGGTCGCTTGCTGCGGCACTTGGCGGGTTGCTGCTTGGCGGTGTTCTGGTCCTGTACTGGGCCTATGACCGCATCATCGGCATCGACAATATGAAACTCGGATAGGCCATGGCAAAGCTCCCACCCTATACCACCACCGGTGAACGCATCTGGCATTATGGGTTCCGCGTTATCTGCGGGCTGATTTTTCTGTTCCTGATCCTGCCGGTGCTGATCGTCCTGCCGTTGTCCTTCAATGTGGAGCCGTATTTCAGTTTCACGCCGGGCATGCTGTCATTTGATCCCGAGGCGTTTTCGCTGCGCTGGTACAAGGATATCTTCCGCAACGGCATGGCTGCACCCGATGCGCCGTTCGACCTGGCCTGGCTTTCCGATACATGGAACAACGCGCAATGGATGCGGGCCATCCGCAACAGCTTCTTTATCGGGATTTGTGCGACCCTGCTGTCGACGGCACTGGGCACGCTTGCCGCGATCGGCCTCAGCCGGTCGGAAATGCCTTATCGCCGCCTGATCATGTCGATCCTGATCTCGCCGATGATTGTGCCGTTGGTGATCACCGCCGCCGGCATGTTCTTCTTCTATTCCAAAATCCAGCTGAGCCAGACCTATATCGGGGTCATCATGGCGCATGCGGTGCTTGGCACGCCCTTTGTGATCATCACCGTGACGGCGACGCTGGTCGGGTTCGACAAGTCGCTTGTTCGGGCAGCGAACTCGCTCGGTGCCGGACCGATCCAGACCTTTTTCAAGGTCCAGATGCCGCTGATCATCCCGGGAGTGATTTCCGGTGGCCTGTTCGCTTTCATTACCTCTTTTGACGAAGTGGTGGCGGTGCTGTTCCTGGCCAGCCCGGAACAACGCACCATTCCACGCCAGATGTGGTCTGGCATTCGCGAGCAGATCAGCCCGACCATTCTTGCCGTGGCGACCCTTCTGGTGTTGCTGTCGATTGTTCTGCTGACGGTGATTGAACTCTTGCGCCGTCGGTCCGAGCGTCTGCGTGGTGTCACACCATCGTGACACGTCTCTGGGACAGCCCTCATTTCACCCTGATCATGGCGATGTGGATGTGGGCCGGCCACACCATCGCTGCGCGCCTGTCTGTCGGCGAGATGTCGCCGATGGTGATGATGGGACTTCGCTGGTTTGCCTGCCTCGCCATTCTTGCCTTCATCTTCCGGCACCGCCTTGCGGCTGAATGGCCACGGGTGAGGGCGCGTCTTGGCTGGGTGGCGGCCATGGGCGGGCTGGGCATGGCCGGGTTCACCTTCTTTTTCATTCTCGCCGCCCAATACACAACGGCGGTCAATCTCGGCATTACACAAAGCTCGGTTCCGATGATCGTGATGCTGCTGAGCCTCTTCTTTTTTGGCACGCGGGTCGGCAGTATCCAGATCGTCGGATTGCTTGTCTCCTTTGTTGGGGTCCTGGTCCTTGTCACGGGCGGTTCCACCGAAATCCTGATGAACCTCGAATTCAATCGCGGTGATCTTCTGATGCTTGTGGCCTGCGTGTGCTACGCCGCCTACACCGTCGGGCTTAGCCGCCGCATCGACATGCCGCCGGCGGTGATGCTGGCCTTTTTCTCGGTGCCGGCATCGATCGTCTTTGCCTTGTGCATGGGTGTTGAATTCTGGCGTGGCACGGCAATCTTGCCCGGGCCAAAAGGGTTCGTAATAGTTGCCTACTGCGCGATTTTTCCATCGATGCTTGCGCAGATTTTCTTCATGCGCGGTGTCGAACTGGCCGGGGCCAACCGGGCCGGATTCTATCTGAACCTGATCCCTGTATTTGCGGCGCTGATGGCAGTGTTCATCCTGTCTGAGTCATTGTATTCTTATCACGCCATATCACTCGTCATGGTTCTGGGCGGCATCTATCTGGCTGAAAAACACAAGCCAGCCCCTCAACAAGACGCCGGATAAGTCCGGCACGGGAATGAAGACAATGATCGACAAGCGCAATTTCTACATCGACGGTGCCTGGGTGGCGCCGCTCGAGGGAACCGACCTTCCGGTGTTCAATCCGGCCACCGAAGAGCCTTATACCACCATCTCGCTCGGTGGGGCCGCCGATGCCGAGGCAGCCATCGCGGCGGCGCGGCGGACATTCCCGTCCTGGTCGATGACATCGCCTGCAGAACGCGGCGAGGTACTTCGTGCCATTCTTGGGGTCTATGAGGCGCGCGCGGCTGACATGGCCAAGGCGATCTCGACGGAAATGGGCGCGCCCATCGACATGGCGCTCAGCGATCAGGCGGGTGCAGGACGCAGCCATCTGAAAGCCTTCATCCGTGCGCTTGATGCTTTCGAGTGGCAGCGTCCGCTGCGTCCAGGCACAGAAGGTCAGGATATGGTGTTCGAGGCGGCGGGCGTTGCCGGCCTGATCACACCGTGGAACTGGCCGATGAACCAGGTCGTGCTGAAGGTTGGCGCAGCGCTGGCAGCCGGGTGCACCATGGTGCTGAAGCCGTCTGAAATCGCACCGATGTCCAGCATCGTTTTTGCCGAGATCATGCATGAGGCAGGTGTCCCTGCCGGTGTCTTCAATATGGTCAATGGCGACGGGCCCGGGGTTGGCACGATCCTGTCCTCGCATCCCGATATCGATGTGGTGTCGTTCACCGGCTCGACCCGAGCCGGCATCCTGATCAGCAAGGCGGCTGCCGACACCGTCAAGACCGTATCGCTGGAGCTCGGCGGCAAGTCGCCGAACCTTGTCTTCAACGATACCGATATCGATGCTGCCATGGCACGCGGGGCGAGCTTCTGTTTCGCCAACACAGGCCAGTCCTGTAACGCCGCCACGCGCATGCTTGTCGAGCGTGACGCCTATGAGCGTGCCGTCGAGGTCGCGGCGGCAACGGCCGAGGCGACTGTTGTCGATCTGCCGGACAAGTCAGGTGGCCATATCGGGCCACTTGTCTCGCAAGTCCAGTTTGACAAGGTACAGAGCCTGATCCAGGCCGGTATCGACGAAGGTGCACGGCTTGTTGCCGGCGGTACCGGGCGCCCCGAAGGCCTGAACCGGGGCTGGTTTGCACGTCCGACGGTTTTTGCCGATGCGACGCGGGACATGACCATCATGCGCGAGGAAATCTTCGGGCCTGTGCTGGCGATGATGCCGTTCGATAGCGAGGACGAGGCAATTGAAATCGCCAACGATACGCCTTACGGCCTTGCGGCCTATATCCAGACCGGCAGTGCCGAACGTGCACGCCGGGTGGCTGCGCGGCTGCGCGCCGGCATGATCCAGGTAAATGGTGCCGGCCGCGCGTCTGGCGCGCCGTTCGGTGGTTACAAGCAGTCGGGAGTCGGCCGAGAGGGCGGCGTCTGGGGAATCGAGGAGTTTCTCGAGATCAAGACGGTCAGCGGGATCGTTGAAGATGCCTAGGTGACAATCAAAGGGGGCGGCGATGAACGGTGATGATCCGGAAGAAGGTGGCCGCCGCCTGAACCGCGCATACAGTCTTGGTG
>JAKMFG010000203.1 GCA_022425565.1 Alphaproteobacteria bacterium | reverse complement strand
TGCCATGGCTGTTCGGCATCATCCAGAATTCGGCGGGCGACGCCGGCAGCGCCGGCTGGTGGGCGGTGATACTGCTGATGATCCTGCTGTTCCTTGATCCGGAGATGCGCGCGCGGCCGCGACGGCTGATCGATGCGCTGTCGAATGCCGGCATTCTGATCTCGACCCTCTATCTGATGTTCCTCGCCGTCTCGATCATCGATTTCTGCCTGAAATTCACCGGCCTGCCGGTCTTCATCTCGCTGGATGTGCTGACCTGGCTGAAATCGCTCAATCTCGGGGATGGAGGCTCGTTTCTCTTCCAGCTCATTGCGCTGGCACTGACAATGATGCTGGCCGTGGTTCTCGGCATGGGAATGCCGGCGGTGCCAGCCTATATCAATGTCGCGTTGCTGATGGGGCCGGTGCTGGCCGGCCTCGGCATCGCGGTCTTCACCGCGCATATGTTTATCTTCTACTTCGCCGTCGCCTCGGCGATTACCCCGCCTGTGGCGCTGGCCGCCTTTGCCGCTGCCAGCATTACCAAGGAAGACCCGATGATGACGGGTGTGGCGGCGGTGCGGATCGGCATCGTCATGTTTGTGATCCCGTTCGTCTTTGCCTTCTATCCGGACATTCTGCTGATCGAGGCCGCTTTCATCGACCCGACAGTGACCGGCACCAAAACCTATCTTCCGGGCTATGACGGCACCGTCGATCTTGGTGCGCTTGGCGTCCTGATCCTGCGGATGCTTCTGGCACTTGTTCTGCTGGCAAGCGCACTGGCGCGCTTCGATCGTGCCCCGCTGCCATTGTGGGAGGTGGCGGCACGACTTGCCGCCGCCGCTTTGCTTCTGGCCGGCGATGTTGCTGTTTACGGGGCCGCCGCCGTTGCAGGCATCGGCCTGCTGGCATGGCATCGCGCAACCACGAAACCCGATGCGCCGCAGGCCGCGAGCGGCTAGTCATCAGCAAGGGAGAAACGCATGCGTAAATCCGCTTTCTTTCTCTCCGAGGCCTGTTTCTGGCACACCACTGGCGAGGCGGTCCTGACCGCCCCGGTCGGCGGCTGGCTTCAGCCGATGGCAGCAGGCGGCCATGCGGAAAGCCCGGAATCAAAACGGCGCATGCGCAATCTGATGGACCGGTCGGGCCTGCTGTCGCAACTGGCGCAGCGCGATGCCGACCCGGCAAGCGCCACCGAGATCGGCGCAGTACATGACGCCGGCTATCTCGCCGAATTCAAGGCGCTGAGCGACAAGCGCGGCGGCATGCTCGGCATTTCCGCACCGTTCGGGCATGGCTCATTCGAGATTGCCTGCCAGTCAGCCGGACTGGCCCGCGAGGCGCTATTGTCGGTCCTTCGAGGCGAATATGACACCGCCTATGCGCTGACCCGCCCACCCGGGCATCATTGCCTTGCAGACGGCGCGATGGGGTTCTGTCTGCTGGCCAATATTCCGATCGCCATCGCCGCCGCGCGTGCGGCCGGGCTGGCAGAGCGGTTTTTCATTCTCGACTGGGATGTTCATCACGGGAACGGGTCGCAGGCTATTTTCTATGAAGATCCGGACGTCCACACATTGTCGATCCACCAGGCCAACATGTTCCCGACCGGCTATGCCGGGCTGGAAGACCGCGGTACCGGTGCCGGCAAGGGTGCCAACACCAACCTGCCACTGCCGGCGGGATGCGGGCACGAGGCCTACCTCTATGCCATGCGCCGTGTGGTGGTGCCGCTGATCGATGATTTCCAGCCGGATGTCATCATCATCGCCAACGGGCTTGATGCAGCCCATACCGACCCGCTGGCGCGCATGTCCTGCCTGTCTTCGACCTATGCCGAGATGACAGCGATGGTCATGCAGGCTGCCGACAGGCTGTGCGACGGCCGCGTGGTTGCGGTCCATGAGGGTGGTTATTCAGAGGCCTATGTTCCCTTTTGCGGGCACCGTGTGGTCGAGGGGCTTGCCGGTATGGAAAGCGAGCTTGCCGATCCGTTCCTGCCGAAATTCATCGAGCAGCAGCCGACAACCGATCATGTCGCCTGGCAATGCGCCACCATCGACAGGATGGCGGGCGAACTCGGGCTTTAGTCGCCACCACTACCGTCACCGGCCCTCTTCCACCAGTCCGAGGCCGAACGCCGCTCGGCCGGCCAGCGCTCCGCCCACCATCTTGCCAAACGTCGCCAGCGGCCTGTTGCAAGCCATCGCCACAGCCGGTCGGCCAACCGGTCATAGCTGCGGTTGAACGGGCAGACCCGCATGCAGATGGCGCAATCACTCCTGAGCTTGGCCCAGAAGCCAAAGCATTTCTCACAGTTTGCCGACCATTTGCGCACGCCGCGAATGGTCGACGGGCTGTCACCACCCTCCTCTGGACCACCGAAAGGAAGCGCGCGCGGCGGACAGGAATCGGCGCATCGCGTGCAGCTCTGGCAATAGTCGTGCAGACCAAGGCGACGCGGCGTATCGGCCGTAAGCGGCAGTGATGTAAAGACCTTGGAAAATCTGACACGCGGACCATATTCCGGCGTCAGCACCATCTGGTTGCGGCCATATTCGCCAAGGCCCGCCTGTATCGCATAGGGCACCGCGAGCGCTGTATCATTCATCGAGGCGACAGCGTCATATCCGAGATGGCGGATATAGCTTGCCAGCTGGATGGCGATGGCAGCCTCATGCGAATATTCCATGCCGGTGGCAGCTCCGGCCAGTGCCGAGGGATAGGTGGCGACCAGCTCCGGTGCCATTTCATGCGCCATCACGATGACATGGGTCATGCCGTCCGGAAGCTCGTTCGGTGCCTTGCTGAAATCGCGCACATCCACTCTCGTCGCGTAATGCCAGCGAAGGTCGATTTCGGCAATGCCGACAAGATCCGCACCAAACCGCTTTGCGACGGCCTTGATCGATCGGCTCTCCTCGGCCGCGGTGGCAAGCGGCACCGCGTCCGGCGCGATTGGCACGGCAGGCTCGATCAGCGCCTGAAACCCTTCGCGCAAACCGCGGTCGCCGCCGCGTTCCGAGACCATGTCGGAAATCGCCCAGGCCGCGTTCCGGAAGGCAAAGTCACGCTGTGTGAAACCGTCGGCGCGGCGCGGGGCCGGCGCGCGGCGATAGCTGTCGAAAAAGGCGTCGGTGTCGACGCTCTTCACCCGGTCGTCCCAGAAGGCACGCGAGAAAATATCGTTGATCTGGTCGAACCGCGTGAAATCCGGGCCAATCTCGAAGCCGGCAGCCCGATCCATTTTGGAAATGCGGCTGTCAGGTCGGTTGCTGCCCGTGTTTTTACTGCCCGTCTTTTTACTGCCAGTCTTGTCACTGCCAGTCTTGTCACTGCCAGTCTTGTCACTGGCGGTCTTTTTACTGGCTGTCTGTGGCGCTTCGCGATCCGTCTTCATGGTCCGGAAAGCCTAGCGCCGGTTCATGCCCCCGTCACCACCTGATGCATCACCCGGCCCGGCCAGAAGGTGAAAAACCCGGTCAGGATCAGCGCCATCCAGAACAGCACCACCATTGTCTTGCGATGCCGCCTGATGTCACCGCGCCGCGCCGCGCGGATGGCATGCCACAGGCTGACAAGGGTGTTGGCGGACAGCAGATGAATGGGGCTGAAGGGTCCGACCAGCCTGAGACCATGGATGAAGAACCCTGAAAAACCGACGATTGCCATCAACCCGACCCAGATATATCCCAGCATCCGGTGGTTGCGGGTTCCCTTTGGACCCCAGAGCTGGAATCCGCCAAGCACTATGGCCAGCAGTGCGGCAATCGCATGCACGGGGATCGGCTGCTGGGCCGAGAGAAGCGGGTCCAATGTCGTGGGATAAATCAGATGGGTTCGCAAAGCGGCATCATAGTATCCACTTACCATCAGGCACAAGATTGCTATGCTCTTGGTACGGCCTGCGTGACATGGCTGGCGCATCTATCGGAGACACGACATGACCTCACCCGACGCCGTCGAGCAGCATTATAGCGGGCGCGGCCTTGCCGAACGGATCTTTGCCACGCTTGCTGCCGAGGGACATGACACCGGCAAGCTGACACCCGAGATTCTGGCACCTTATGATGAATTCCATGTTGGCGGCCTGGCAGCAACAAGGCGCTTTTCCGGAAGGCTGTCGCTGGAGCCGCCGATGCGCCTTCTCGATGTCGGCTGCGGTGCCGGTGGTCCGGCCCGTGCCATTGCTGCCGACACGGGTTGCGCCGTAACCGGTATCGACCTGACCGCCGGTTTTATCACCGCCGGAGTCGATCTCAATAGGCGGTGCGGTCTGGAGCAGCACGTCACCCTGCACCATGGCAGCGCCCTCGACATGCCGTTTGAAGACGGCGCGTTCGACCGTGCGATGATGCTTCATGTAGGCATGAACATCGATGACAAGCCTGCGCTGCTGGCAGAGGTGGCGCGGGTGCTCGTCCCAGGCGGGATTTTTGGAATCTATGACATGATGCAGGTCGGCGAAGGCATTGTGAGCTTTCCGATGCCCTGGGCGTCCACTGCAGATGTGAGCGCGGTTGCCACGCCGCAGGACTATCTCGCGGCCGCCAAAGCGGCAGGATTTACCCTTGCCGCACAGCATGACGAGACAGCAGCGGCAGAAGGTTTCTTCAAACATGTTCTGGCAACGAAGCCGCCAACAGAACCCGGCAAGGCACCGGACCAGTTCCGCAATCTCGCCGCCCATATCGAGGCAGGCATTCTCGCCCCGACTGAACTCATTCTGGTAAAGGACAGCTGATGACAGAGCCACGCAAGATCGCCATTGTCGGCACGGGCGCCATGGGGTCGGTCTATGCGGTGCTGCTGGCCGAGGCCGGGCACGAGGTATGGGCCGTCGATGGCTGGCAGGACCATGTCGATGCCATCAACAGGAACGGCCTTCGCCTGTCGGGGGCGAGCGGTGATCGCACCATCACCTCGATCCGCGCCGCCACCGATCTTGGCGAGGCCGGGGCCTGCGACCTCTATATCATCGCCACCAAGGCTAGCGGCGTTGGTGACGCCGCCAGCATGGTTGCTTCAGCCATGCGGCCGGATTCGCTGGTCCTGACCATCCAGAACGGACTTGGCGCCGGCGATCGGATCGCCGGCCATATGCCGACGGCCAATGTTCTGCTCGGCGTCGCCGACGGGTTCGGTGCATCGATGAAAGGGCCGGGCGAGGCGCACCACAATGCGATGAAACTGATCCGGCTCGGCGAGATGGATGGCGGCATGACCGACCGCCTGAAAGCGCTGGAGGCTCTCTGGCAGGCGGCAGGCTTCAACGCCCGCGCCTTTCCCGACATTACCCAGCTGATCTGGGAGAAGTTCGTCTGCAACGTCACGCTCAGCGCGCCCTGCACCGCCTTTAACGTCAATATCGGCGGGCTCATGGCGAATGACGAGGCGTGGCAGCTTGCGCTCGCTTGCGCGCGCGAGGCACATCAATGCGGTCTTGCCGAAGGGGTGAATTTCTCTTTCGAGGATATCGACCGCTATGTCACCGATTTCGCAACATTGATGCCTGATGCCAGCCCGTCCATGCGGCTCGACCATCTTGCCGGGCGACGTTCGGAAATCGATGCGATCAACGGCATGGTGCCGGTCGTCGGGGCACGGCACGGCATCGCGACCCCGGTCAACGAGACCCTGGCAGCGCTTGTCCGCGCCATCGAGGCCGGGTTCTAGCCGTCAGATCGAGAACCGTGTCGGGCGGAAGGGCGCCATATCAATTGGCGGCGTCTCGCCGGCAATCATCGCGGCAATGGCAAGGCCGGATCCCGGACCCATCGACAGGCCGATATGCTGGTGCCCGAAATTGAACCACAGCCCGTCATGGCGCGGTGCCGGCCCGATCACAGGCAGTGAATCCACCATTGTCGGACGTCGGCCCATCCATGGCGTCTCATCGATCTCGCCCTTCATCTCGTGGCCGTCGCGAGCCAGCTCCACCGAGCGGGTGACCTGGCTGTAATTCGGCGGCGCGTCGCGTGCGGCGATCTCCACCCCGGTGGTGATGCGCACGCCCTGCTGCATCGGCACGATGGCGAACCCGCCATCGACGTCATGCACAGCCCGGTTCAGCTGCGGCCCCTCACCCGGCTCCAGATGCATGTGATAGCCGCGCTCCCAGGCAAGCGGCAGGTCATAGCCGAGCCACCCGGCGATCTCGGACGACCAGGGACCAGCAGCAATGACCACCCCGTCGGCGTCAATGTCCTCGCGGTCGGCAAAAGCGACATGCCATGCACCGGCATCCCGCGACAGGCCGGCGACCGATGCCTGCAGGACCGTGCCGCCAGCCTCGGTAAACAGCCTGACATAAGCGTCTGTCAGCGCCGCCGGGTTGCTGACGCCACAGGTATTGTCATAGAGCACCGCCTTTTCATAGATCGGTTTCAGCCCCGGCTCGATCTGGCGAATCTGCTCGCGGTCAAAGATGCTGTATTCGGTTCCCACCTCGTCTGCGAGTTCCAGTTCGGCCTTGTATGCCTCGTAGCTCTCGCCGCGCCTGAACACCTTCATCCAGCCACCATAGCGCAGCAGACTGTCGACCCCGGCCTCGGCGATCCACGCCTTGTGCTGGTCAAGCGAGATCACTTGCAATGCCCGCAGCGCATAGCCGGCGGCGCGCCAGCGGCGTTTGGTGCAATAGGACAGGAAGCTCAGCATCCAGCCGAGCCGCTTCAGGACAAAGGTCGGCGAGAAACGCACGCTGTTGGATTTGCCAAGAAGAAGTTTCGGCAGCGATTTCAGAAGACCCGGACTGTTCAGAACACCAATTGAGGATTCCGACAGCACGCCCGCATTGCCATAAGAGGTTTCGCGGCCAGGGGTACGGCGATCAATCAGCGTGACCTGATGCCCTGCTTTCTGTAGCGCCAGCGCGTTGCTGACACCCACAATACCGCCACCGACAACCGCAACTTTCATGCTCTTGCTGCTCATCGCTCAGACACGTGCAACATTGCCACCGGCTTCGGTCCAGGCGACAAAGCCACCCGGGATATGGGCGCAGGTTGAAATGCCGTCGCCGCCGGCGATGTTCACCGCCATCGTCGACCGTTCACCAACAGCACAGTAGAACACGATCTGCCTGTCTTCCGACTGCCGCAGCATGCCGAGATGCTGGTCGAGGCGGCTGTAGGGGGCATGGACCGACCCCGGAATGATGCCAAATTTCACGCGCTCACCCTCTTCGCGAAGATCGACCAGAAGCATACCCGCGGCATTATCCATGATGATGCTTTCGGGTGTCACCGTCGCCACTTCGCGCTGGCGGTCGAGATTCAGCCCCATCCGGATATTCTCCGGCACCGCCACATCCATCATTTTCGGGTTCGGCAGGTTCAGCCCGGCCATCAGTTCGATATATTCAGTGCGCGATTCGACCTGAAGGCGCGGGTTATTGGCCCGTTCCTCGCCAATGGTCGAGACCATGTCACCCTTATAGTCATGGGCCGGATAGACAAGCGTACTTTCGGGAAGTTTCAGCACCCCGTTGAACAGCGAGTCATATTGCTGTCCGGCATCGCCATTCTGGAAATCCGTCCGGCCGGTGCCACGGATCAAAAGCGTGTCGCCGGTGAACACCCGGTCGTCCATGCGGAAACAATAGCTGTCATCGGTGTGCCCCGGCGTGTGCATGGCCGCCAGGTCGATCCCCTCGATTGTCACCCGCTCGCCGTCAGAAACCCGCATCGATACCACATCAACAGGAGATTGCTCGCCCATCACCGTCACACAGTTCGTTCGGTCGCGCAGGGCGCCCATGGCGGTGATATGGTCGGCATGGACATGGGTGTCGACGACCTTCACCAGTTTCAGGTCCAACTCCTCCAGCAGCCTGATATAGCGTTCAGTTTTTTCGAACACCGGATCGATCAGCAGTGCCTCTCCGCCAGTGCGGCTTGCTATCAGGTAGGTGTAGGTCGAGGAAACAGAATCGAACATCTGACGGAAAATCATAAGGACTTTCTCCTTTCACCTCAGAATCTGCAAAATCCTGCCCTCTATGGCAAGATGATGTGTGGATCAGACATGGCCCAGCGCAAAATTGGCAAGCCCAAGAAGCCCCCCGCAGCCAGCCGCATAGGCAAAACCGCTGGCCATGTTGTGGCCAAAAACAAGCCTGCGGGCAGGCACCTGATACAAGCCGGCGCAGGTCAGCACCGACAGCGAGGCGATCGAACTCATCGTGCCGGCACCCCAGCCGATCAGATGCGCCTGAACCAGCAGCGCCGGATGCACGTCGGCGCCGCCACCGCTGAAGGTCGCCAGCAAGGCGGTGCTGGTGATCACCGGATGAATGCCGACTACAGAAAGCCCCATCATCAGGACTGGCGTGGCAACCAGCGCCAGCCAGCCGGGGAACTGCCCGGGATAGATGCCGGCAACAAGACCGGCCAGGCTGTCATCCTGAGTGGCGAAAAATGCCACCAGCATTGCTGCCGTGATCACCACCAGATCGTCTGCCGTGCTGTGCATGGCGTCACGCGTCTGGGCCAGGATCAGTCGCGCCTTGTCACGATGGCGGAACAGCTGCAGCGCCACCAGAAGCGGCATCACCACCACGACTGCTGACAGCGCTGTCAGGCCAAACAGCAGGGCCACGGCAAGAACGCTGGCCAGAACAACGGCAAGGCGCGAAGCCACCGGCCCAAGACAGGCAAGCGACTTGCGAAGCTCGACCACGCCAAATCCGCGGGTCAAGATCAGCAGGGTCACAATTGTAAACAGAAAAGCCGAGACCGTGCCGATGGCAATCGCCATCCATGCATAGACCGATTCGACGAATGTCTGGCCGATGGCAAAGGCGATGAAGAATGGTGACCAGGCCGATGAAGACACCATGCCACGGATCACCGCCTCGGCAGAACTGCGGCGCCGCGCTTCCGGTGCATCAGACGGCAACACAGCCGACAGCAGGGCGAAGGCCCCGGTATTGATGATGCCGCCGAATACATGCGCTGCCAGTTGCTGTCCGCCGGCAAAGGCATTTTCCGGAAGCCGCGCAAGCCTCAGCTGCGTAGCGTGCACAGACGGCATGGTCATCGCCGTCGCACGAACCAGTGCCATGGTCGGGATCAGTGCGGCAAAGATGAGGACACGCTCACCACCTGCCAGGATATCTTCCGGCGTTGGCACGGTACCGACAAGAAACCAGGTGACTCCGCCCAGAACAGACAGGATGACAAGAGAGTCCCAGCGAAGACGCGCCACTGTCAGCAGAATGAACAGACCGAATGCGTATGCCCCGGCAACCGCTACTGGCCCGGACGGCTCGGCTAACAGAATGGAGGCTACGCCTGCAACCCAGGCAACCGTCAGGCTGAGGAGACGGAATCGCTGCAGGGTTGTAAAAAGGAAATCCATGAAGAAACGGGGTGTGGCTGGTCCGGGGTTGGTAAAACGCAATTATGGACAGCTTTGACCGTCCGGCCAAATGTTCATTCAGATGGCCGGCAGATGACCGATGTGTCAGACATTCGACCAGAAGGCGAACTCATTGCCTGTGGGCTCGGCAAACTGGAACCGGCGCCCGCCCGGAAAGTCAAAGATGGGTTTGATGATGCTCGCGCCATGGGCCAGAACCAATGTCTCGCTTGCATCAAGGTCGCGGCTGTAAAACACGATCAGGGCGCCGCCGTCGGCAGACCGGCTCGCCAGGTTGGCGCGATAGATACCACCCTCCAGCCAAGCGTGGCCTCGAAGAAACCGCACATCTGCGCCGGGTCCGTCGACGCAAACTCGACATAGTCGATCATGTGATGCCGTGGTTCGAGAATGTCATGCATGAGTTTGCAACCTGCCAAATTCGCGGGAAATGCTGCACCCCCCTAACGATTCAAGGCAAATCACATTTGCTGGATTATATTTGCCTGATTATGGCGGGCACAAAAAAAGAGGCGCTTACGCGCCTCTTTTAGTGTGCTCCAACTGAAGGATGAGTTGGAGCTTTGTGTGGGTGCCATCACACAAAGACTGTGGCCTTGCGACGACTCGCCGCTCTTGACCTGTGAAAACGGTAACCGTTGCGAATCCAGTGATAAAGGCCGGTGTCCGGAAAAGATTTTTCCAGAGCACATAACAATGTAGGGGGATGCAATGCCCTGCAAACGGCCAGAAATCAGAGAGGGATCAGACGCAAGCCAGACGCAAGTCAGACGCAAGCCAGACGCAAGTCAGGCGCAAGTCAGACATAAGTCAGGCGTGGATCTTGTTCCAGTAGGGGTCCATGCCGTAACGGGTCGAGATGAAATCGACAAAGGCGCGCGTGCGCTTAGGCAGGATTGTTGTCTTCGGATAGACGGCATAGACATCATATTCCGGCCATTCGTAATCCGTCAGCAATGGCTTCAGCAGCCCGTTATTGATCGCGTCATAATGCAGGAAGTTCGGAAGGCTGGTCACACCAAGGCCGGAAATCGCTGCCTCGCGCAGCACATCGCCATTGCTTGCCGACAGTCTTGGCGTAACCCGCAGCACCCCCGGCTTGCCGTCCGGCCCACGATAGCGCCAGTCGTTTGGTGTCTTGTCGTTTGAATAGACAAGCGCCGGCGCGTTCTCGAGATCCTCCGGTTTGGTGATCTCGGAATATCTGGCCAGAAAGTCTGGCGAGGCGCAGGGAATGTGCCGGACCGTCGAGATTTTCTTGGCGATCAGGCTTGAATCGGAAAGCACCCCGATCCGGATGGCGAGATCAAATCCCTCGGCCACCAGATCGACCCGTTTGTCCGACAAATCCATGTCTATTCGCACGTCGGGATGCGCATGCATGAATTGTGCAATGGCAGATGACATATGTGAGACACCAAATGAAAGCGGCGCGCTGATCCGCAGCACGCCGCCAAGTCCACCGCCAGAGTTGAGTACCTCTTGCTGAGCTGCCTCGAGCTCATCGAGTACGGCTTTACATCGTTCATAAAACCCCTGGCCAACCTCATTGAGGTACATGCGGCGCGTGGTTCGCTGGATCAGCGGCGCGCCGAGGCGGAGTTCAAGGTCTTTCAGGCGCCTGCTGACGGCGGACACGGCGATACCCAGCCGTTCCGCAGCCTGAGTGAGACTGCCCGTTTCAACGACCATGACGAACGCACGGATTTCCTCAATTTGGCTCATAATGTCGCACC
>JAKMFG010000105.1 GCA_022425565.1 Alphaproteobacteria bacterium | reverse complement strand
GGCTGTGACTTGAGTTCGGACTCGCGCGGCTCGGTCCCGTCGAACCGGGTGCCATGCTCGAACCATGAGCGCGGTGCCGGCGCGCCCCACAGGGTCTGGCGCTGCGGGTCCTTGAGGTCCCAGTGGATGGGTTCATGGTCTGGATCGACAGTCTGATAATCCGAGCAGTAAATTTCCGTGCGATGCCCGTCAGGGTCGAGGATATAGAGGAAAAAGGCATTGGCGATGCCATGGCGCCCCGGGCCTCGCTCGATATTGTCGACATAGCCCGTGGTCGCCATCAGATCGAGAAGATCGATGATGTTCATCGGGGTCGGAACCCAGAAGGCGATATGGTGCAGGCGCGGACCGGTGCCGTTGGTAAAGGCAATGTCGTGAACGCCGCCCTTGCGGTGCATCCAAGCCGCCCAGAGCCGTCCGGTGTCCTTGTCTTCGGTATATTCGGTGGTGCGGAAGCCGATGTCGTTATAGAAGGCGACACTGTCGTCGACATGCGGCGAGAAACAGTTGAAATGATCGATCCGCAGCGGCTTCACCCCGCGATAGAGCGCGTATTTCTGGTGAATGGTCGCAAGGCGCTCCATCTCGAAATAGAATTCCAGCGGAATGCCGTGCGGGTCCAGAACGCGAAGCGTGCGACCCTGGAACGGTCTCTCGACCCAGCTTGTATCGCGGCCCTGCCCGGCGAAATAGGCTTCTGCCTTGTCGAGATCCTCCTCCGAGAACACCCGGAAAGCAAGATAACGGCTGACCGGATCGTCGCCCTTGCGAAGGATGAGGCAGTGATGGCCACGCTCTTCCATCGCCCGCAGGCAGATCATCCCGGAATCCTCGAACGTCACCTGAAGGCCGAGCGTGTCGACATAGAAGGCACGGCTGGCATTCAGGTCGCGGACCACAAGTTCTGTGTGCGAGACCCGCACAATGGAAAATGGCGGGTAGAGATTGAAGGCTGGTACTGGCATCGTCCTGTCCTAGAGCCCGAGTTTCGGTACTGCGCGCGGCGCGGTGGCAAAGGCGACATTACGCGTTTCCATGTAAAAATCGAACGACCAGTCGCCGCCATCCCGTCCGATGCCGGATTCCTTGGTGCCGCCAAAGGGGGTCGGCAGGTGCCGCACATTTTCCGAATTCACCCAGATCATGCCGGCATCCATATTGTCACTGAAACGCATGGCGCGGGTGACATCGCCCGTCCACAGATAACCCGCAAGGCCGTAAGCCACGTCATTGGCAAACGACAGCGCCTCGTCCTCACCGACAAAGGGAATGGCAGTCAGCACCGGACCGAAGATTTCCTCCTGCGCGATGCGCATCGACTGGCGCGCACCGGTAAACAAGGTCGGCGCCACATAGCATCCCGCACCGAAATCACCTGCCGTTACCTTTTCACCACCCGCCGCGATGGTCACCCCCTCGTCGCGCGCGATGTCGAAATAGGACAGCACCTTGGCCTCATGCTCGGGATGGATCAGCGGCCCGACAACCGTGTCCGGATCCAGCGGATGGCCGATCTTCAGCCGCTTTGCCTTGTCGGCGAGGATGGCGGTGAAATCATCATGTACCGATGCCTCGACAAGCACGCGACTGGACGAGGTGCAGCGCTCGCCATTCAGCGAATAGATCATGAAGGCGGCGGCATCGGCGGCGCGCTCAAGGTCGGCATCTTCAAAGACCACCACCGGATTCTTGCCACCAAGTTCGAAATGCACACGCTTCAGCGTGTCTGCCCCCTGCTTCATGATCAGCTTGCCGGTAGCGCTCTCGCCGACAAAGGCGATGGCCTTGATCATCGGATGTTCGGTCAGGGCGCGCCCCGCTTCCTCACCAAGCCCGTTGACGAGGTTCCAGACGCCGGGCGGCAGACCGGCCTCGGCCGCGATCTCCATCAGGATGCGTGCCGTCACCGGCGACAGTTCGGCCGGCTTGTGAACCACCGTGCAGCCCGCAGCCAGTGCCGGCGCGATCTTCCATGTCGACAGCATGAAAGGGGTGTTCCACGGCGTGATCACCCCGACCGGTCCGATCGGACGACGTGAGGTGACATTCATCTGGTTGTCGGCAAACAGGCTCTGCCCGTCGCGGGCATAGGGTGCCTTGTCGGCGAAGAACCGGAAATTATCGGCCCCGCGCAAAGCCGCCTTGGACATGAAACGAAATGCCTGGCCGGTGTCCACACATTCCAGAAGGGCAATTTCTTCGGCCCGCGCGACGATCCCGTCGGCAATCTTGTGCAGGATCGCACGGCGCTTTGCTCCGCCCATGTCACGCCAGGCCGGAAAGGCGTCATGCGCCGCCTTGGCGGCAGCGTCGATATCGGCTGCATCGCCCTTTGCCACAGTGCCGATAACCGACAAATCAATCGGCGAGATCGTCTCGAAAGTGGCACCGGATGCGGCGGCACGGTCTTCGCCACCAATATGATTGAGAATCGGCGCCCCGTCATAACGGGCGAGCAACGCTTCGGCCTTGCCGAGATTTTCGGTGAATGACATGGGGCCCTACATATTTGGTCTGGTGTCGGTTTGGCTGCGGATTGACTTTTCGGCCAATCCTGATTTAATTCACATGTTAAGTAATTAAATGCAACTGTCAACCACCGGGGCCCGCGGGACAGGAACATGGCACATCTGAGCTTTGAATATTCGGCCAATCTCGAGCCGGAACTGGACCTGCAGGCTTTTTGCGATCTGATGCGCGATGTCATGCGGGACAGCGGTGTGTTCCCGCTTGGCGGCATCAGGGTGCGCGGCACGCGAGTCGATGTCTGCGCCGTCGCCAGCGGCGAACCGGAGATCGCCTTCATCGACATGACAGTCCGCATGGGACAGGGACGTGACGAGGCCGTCCGCACCGAGGTCACCGAAACCCTATACGCCGCTGCCGAGGACTGGCTTCGTCCCCGGATCGGCGAGACACCGTTCGCGCTGTCGTTGGAAGTTATGGAAATAGATGCGCGCTTTGCCGAGAAACGCTTCAACAGCCTGCACGCCTTTCTGAAGGCAAAGGACGGATCCGGTGGCTGAGGCCCCGCGATATGATGATTCCCTGACCATCGCCCTGCTGCGTGCCCGCGAGGCGGTAACGGCGCAGTTTCGCGACCACGTCGCAGCCGGTGGCCTGACCCTGACGCAATGGCGGGTTGTCCGTGCGCTGGCAGGTGGCACCGAGCTGGACACAACGACCCTTGCACATCGCTGCGTGATCCTCGCGCCATCACTGACCCGTATCATCAAGACACTCGAGGGGCGCGGTCTGATCGAGAAGGTTCCGGCACGTGACAGGCGCCAGCGCGTGGTCAGGCTGACGGCCGACGGCGAGGCGATGTTCACTGAAATGTGGGCCGTATCAAAGACGAAATACGCGGCCATCGAGGCAGCCTTCGGACGCGCCGAAATGCACAACCTCGTCGAAACGCTGAACAGGTTGCGCGCGGTGCTGGAAGAGGATGTCTGAAATCAGTCGGCGGTATTGCGACCATAATAGGCAACATACCAGTCGACAAATTTCTTCACCCCGTCACGAATATCGGTGTTCGGGGCAAAACCGACCCATTCCCTGAGTTCAGTTGTGTCGGCGCTGGTAGCCGGCACATCACCCGGCTGCATCGGCATCATGTTTTTCTCCGCCACGATGCCAAGCGCCTCTTCCAGCGCAGCAATATAATCCATCAGCGGCGTGGGGTTGCCTTTGCCGATATTGAACACACGGAACGGTGCATGCGAGCTTTGCGGGTCGGGCGACAGCGGGTTGAAATCCGGGTTCGGGGTTGCTGCCTTGTCGAGAACACGGATCACCCCTTCGACGATATCATCGACATAGGTGAAGTCGCGGATCATCTGGCCGCTGTTATAGACATCGATCGACGCACCATCGAGCATCGCCCTCGTGAATTTGAACAGCGCCATGTCAGGACGCCCCCACGGCCCATAGACGGTGAAAAACCGCAGCCCGGTCGTCGGCATGTCATAGAGATGGCTGTAGGTATGCGCCATCAGCTCGTTCGCCTTTTTCGTCGCGGCATAGAGCGAGACAGGATGATCGACGCTGTGATGCTCGCTGAAGGGCATCTGTTCATTGCCGCCATAGACCGATGACGAGCTGGCAAAGACCAGATGCTCAACCTTGTTGTGTCGGCACCCTTCGAGGATCGTCATGAACCCCTGAAGGTTGGCATCGATATAGGCATGCGGGTTCTCAATCGAATAGCGCACCCCTGCCTGGGCTGCGAGATGGATGACCCGGTCTGGTTTTTCAGACGCAAACAGCGCCGCCATCGCCTCGCGATCTTCAACAGCCATCCGGTGCATTGAAAAATTGTCATGGTCGGCGATGCGGGCCAGTCGCGCCTCTTTCAGCGACACTTCGTAATAATCGTTGAGATTATCGACGCCGATGACTGTGTCGCCGCGGGCAAGCAAACGCTCGGCGCAATGCATGCCGATAAAACCGGCAGCCCCTGTCAGAAGAACTTTCATGTCGTTGCTTTCAGCACTGCCTGCCGCCTCGTTCCGCCAACAGACCCCGCCAAACCGTTGGTGCTGTCTTTATAGCCGTAAGGCGGGCCGGCACAAAACCGATAAATCAGAGGCCGCCATCCGGCTTGGCACCACGATGAAAGGGGATCACCGAGATATTGCGCCCGATCTCGATTGACAGCAGATCCTCTGCCACCATGACGGTGCCGTCATATTCGGCTGCCAGTTCCTGCATCACCTCGTTGATCGATACCGGATCCGGTTTCAGCAGGACAAGGTGCGTCAGAAGCGCCAGCTTTGGCCGGGTCTGGGCAAATACACGCCCCACCTCGGCCGGAGACGCGTGATGTTCCATCACCAGCTTGATTGCCGGCATCTTGTCCTGAATTTCCTGACGCGCGGCCGCCACCTCATGGACAAACACATCCGCGCCATGCGCCTGTGCGATCAGGTTCTCGTTGTAACGGGTATCGTGACTATGAACAAAGACGCGGCCTGCATATTCGACCCGGAAGCCATAGGCGATGTCGATGAAATCGCCGTGATCCACCTTAATGGCTTTGATCACCAGGCCGCCCTGGTCATAGACCACGCCCTCAGCATATTCATGCGGGATAATGCGCATATGCTCGGCGTCGATCTCGTTGTCAGCAACGCGGATGTCGCGATCGGGAGCTGTGGCGATCCAGGCTCCCTCGGCAATGCGTTCGATTCCCGGCGGACCGAGCACATGTAGAGGACCGTTCCGGCCCCCGAAATTCTGCCTGATCGTACCGGTCATGGCCATGTCGAACAGGCCGGTAAAATGGTCAGAGTGATAGTGCGAAAGGAAAATCCGGTCGACATGCCCGACGCCGAGGCCAAGCTGGGAAAGCCGGATCACAGCGCCACGGCCACAGTCGATGAGAATGCGTTCCTCACCAGCTTCAATCAGTGTCGAGGTGCCAAATGCATTGACCTGTGCATTTGGTATTCCGGTGCCGAGAAGTGTCACACGAAGAACGTCGTCGGCAGGTGGAAGCCACATCATTATCCAATACCCAATTGCGTCATGATTGCCAAATCAAGATGGAATATGACTGCATTACGCAATCGAATGAAGGAAGAAAAAGTGATTTTGTCCTCTTTCGGATGTTTGGGCC
>JAKMFG010000094.1 GCA_022425565.1 Alphaproteobacteria bacterium | reverse complement strand
CCATCGCCGCTGATTTCGATCCGGTTGAAGCCATTGACCTCAGTCAGGCCCACAGATGACTGGATTGCCGCGACCTCGGCACCGACGACATCGAAACTCTCGGTGAACCCATATGAATGTGTTTCATGGAAATCCGGTGTCGGCTTGAAATAAGCCACCCGCTCCCACCCGTTCACCACGCCGAACTCGGCATGTTCGGCCGCCAGCAACGGCGTCAATGGCGTGGTCTTCGCCGGCCGGCCGGCAGGCCGATGTTCGTGCGGAAAGTGAAAGCGGAACTCGTTCCGGTATTCCTCGATGGCCTTCAGCGCAGTGATCTCGGCATTGGCATGCCCGGTGAAGCGGCGCGGATCCAGGCACCATGTGTCATAACAGGCCTCGCCATGGACGATCTGCTGCGCCAGAAGCCAGCCATGGCCGCCGCCCTCGCCGACCCCGGCGCGAAGTCCGATGATACAATAGGCATTGCGCTTGCCGGGGATCGGGCCAACCAGCGGGGTGCCATCCATGGTGTAGGTGATCGGCCCGTTCACCACCGTATGGATGCCTGCTTCCATCAGCGCCGGCATGCGCTGGAACGCCCCTTCCATCACATCTGTCACCCGGTCCAGATCATCCGGGCACAGCGCGTTGGCGAATCCCGGATCAATGCCGTCCATGCCCCAGGTCTTGCAGTCCTGCTCGTAGAATCCGAGCAGCAGCCCCTGCTTTTCCTGACGGCAATAATAGTCCGAGATCGGGCAGCGCAGCAGCGGCATGCGGTGTCCGGCCTCGACGATCTGCGCAATCGGTTCGGTGACGAAATACTGATGTTCCATCGACATTACCGGATGATGAACCCCCATCATCGCGCCGATCTCGTTCACCCGGTAGCCACCAGCATTGACCACGATTTCGGCATCGATATCGCCCTTTGCGGTATGAACGGTCCAGCTGTCATCCTTGTGCTGCGTCAGCCCGGTCACCGGCGTATGGCGGTAGATCTCGGCCCCGGCCTTGCGGGCGCGGCTGGCCAGTGCCTGGCACAGCTGTGCCGGATCAATGTCACCGTCATGCGGGTCCCACAGCCCCCCGACCAGATTGTCGGTAGAGATCAGCGGGTGGCGGCGCGCGCATTCGGCAGCGTCGATCACCTCGAAATCGACACCCATGCCGCGTGCCATCGAGGCAAAGTGCCGGTAACCTTCCATCTGCGCCTCGGTGTTGGCGAGACGGATGCCCCCGTCGGCGTGGTGATAGTTGATCGGATAATCCGGATCGGCGGCAAGCTCGCCATAGAGAGCGATCGAATGGCTCTTCAGCCCAACCATCGTCTGGTTCATGCCGAAATTGGTCACCTGCGCTGCCGAATGCCAGGTCGTTCCCGATGTAAGCTCGTCACGCTCGATCAGAACCACATCATTCCAGCCCTCGCGGGTCAGATGGTAGAGCGCCGAACATCCGGCGATGCCGCCGCCGATTACGACCGCACGCGTTGTCGATTTCATGATCAGGTCCCCCACCACGGTCTTGATGCCGCGCTTGTTATCACGGCCATCCTGCACACCCACATGCACAGAACTCAAGGCCGTATGAAGAATTTTTACAGGAATGCCCGCCGCAGGTTGCAGATACAACCTGCGCCCTTTTGATTGGTGCCCCGCTCACCTTGGGTGGTATGCTCAGTGGCTGCCGGACAGACGCATGCCGCAAGGGGGACAAGATGACAGACATTTCGAATTTCATGAAGCCCTTCACCCAGCAGGAACCGATTCCCGCCGCTGCGATCGAACGTGCTGTTGAAATCATGCAGAGCGGTCGCCTGCATCGCTATAATCTGGCCGAAGGCGACAGCAACGAGGCAAGCCAGCTTGAACGCGAGTATGCCGAGTGGCAGGGCGTCGACTACTGTGTCGCCTGCACGTCCGGCGGCTATGCCATCCAGCTGGCACTGCGGGCATGTGGCGTGATGCCGGGGGACAAGATTCTGGCCAATGCCTACACGCTGGCGCCAGTGCCGGGGGCCATCCACAATGTCGGCGGCGTCGCCGTGCTGGTGGATATTGATTCCGACTATCACATCGACATGGCGGATCTTGAGGCCAAGGCGGTGGCATCGGGCGCGCGCTTCCTGCTGCTCTCGCATATGCGCGGTCATATCGCCGACATGGACAGGCTGGCAGACATCTGCGAGCGACTGGATATCTGCATGATAGAGGACTGCGCTCATACCATGGGCGCCAGCTGGCGCAACCAGCGATCAGGCAATTTCGGCAAGGCGGCTGCCTTTTCAACACAGACCTACAAACATATGAATTCCGGCGAAGGCGGCTTCCTGACGACGAACGACCCGGTCGTGGCGGCGCGGGCCGTGGTCTCGTCAGGTTCCTACATGCTGTATGGACGTCATGGCGCCATTCCGGCCGAAGAGGTGTTTGCCGAGGTGAAACTTCTGTCGCCAAACTATTCAGGGCGGATGGATCATCTCCGCGCCGCACTGTTGCGCGCGCAGCTTCCTGCGATCGAGGACAGCATTTCCAGATGGAATGTTCTCTACGACACGCTTGCCGCGCGGTTGCGCGCCATGAAGGGGGTGGTGATCCCCTCCCGCCGGCAGGAGGAGTTCTATGTCGGCTCCTCGATCCAGTTTCAGGCCAACGGGCTGAAACGCGACCAGATTCCCCTGCTGATGGAGGCCTGCGCCGCACGCGGCGTTGAACTGAAATGGTTTGGCGATGATGAGCCCAAGGCCTTTACCAGCCGTTATGACAGCTGGAAATATATCGACGACATACCGCACCTTCCCGGCACGCTGGCTGTTCTCGAAAAGACGCTGGACATGCGTGTGCCGCTGACCTTCGACGTGCAGGATTGCCATCTCATCGCCGACATTATTGAACAGGAGGTCCGCCAGCTTTTGCCGTAACGGCTACGGGCACTGGCGGAGCAGAGCATGATGACTGCAAATGACGGGTTGAAACAGGAGCTCATCGAACAATTCGGCACGCCCTGTGCGGTCATTGATCTCGACATCGTCGACCGCAACATCGCGCATCTGCAATCACTTTGCGACGCGGCCGGCATTGCCAACAGGCCGCATATCAAGACACATAAGTCACCCTTCCTCGCGCGGCGCCAGCTCGATGCGGGCGCCATTGGAATCACCTGCCAGAAGCTTGGCGAGGCGGAGGTGATGGCCGAGGCAGGGATCGAGAATATCCTGATCGCCACGAACATCATCGGCGCAGCCCGGTCTGGTCGGCTGGCGGCCCTCCAGCGGCGTATCCCTCTGAAGATCTGCGCCGACAACCCGGTGTCGCTTGCCGCCTATGCCGAGGCCGGGCAGGCCGCCGAACGTCCAGTCCGTGTCCTTGTCGAATGCGACACCGGGCAGAAACGCGCCGGGGTGGAAACTCCGGAAGAGGCGGTCGCGCTGGCACAGATCATCCGCGACGACCCATGGCTGGAATTTGGCGGCCTGATGTTCTACCCGCCCGTCGACGGATGGCCGGCGACACAGCTTTTCCTCGATTCCGCGCGTGGAGGCCTTGGCGAGCTCGGGCTTGTGGCCGACATCATCTCGACTGGCGGCACACCGAACCTGGTCAATCTGGGGCGGCTTGACGGGGCCACCGAACATCGCGCCGGCACCTGCATCTTCAACGACCGGATGATGATGGCCGCCGGTGTCGCCGCCATTGGGGATTGCGCGCTGAACATCTTCACCAGCGTGGTCAGCCGCGCCGGCGAGACACGCGGCATTCTGGACGCGGGATCGAAAACATTCACCTCGGATACTGGCGGGCTGGACGGGTTCGGCCTGATCCGCGAACACCCCGAAGCACGCATCCACAAGATGGCCGAGGAACATGGCTTCCTTGACCTGTCAGGCTGCAAGGCACCGCCTGCTGTCGGAGATATCATGCGGGTCGTGCCAAATCATGTCTGCGTCGCGGTAAACATGTTCGACCAGCTTGTTGCTGTGCGCGGCAACGATATTGTCGATGTGCTGCCGGTTGCCGCCCGGGGTCGTCTTGTCTGACATCACTCGGACCGCGAGGACACCGCAGCTAGAGCTTCGGGTCCGGGGCCTCGGTGTTGGCACTACCCTCCTGCAACAGCAGATAGTTCATCACCGATGAGGCGTGCCGGAACTTCATGGCTTCCTGATAGTCGGGATCGGCGAACCATGCCTCGACATCTGCCTTTGACGGGAATTCAAGGATCACCAGCCTCCCGTCATATTCCTTCCCCTCGATACAGGTAAAGGCCTCGCCCCTTGTCAGGAATTTTCCGCCATATTTCTTCACAATGGGCGGGGTGCGGTCCGTGTACTGGCGATAGGTGTCGGCGTCATGAACCGACATCATTGAGATAACATAGGCTGGCATGTCTCATGCTCCCTTGTGGCTTGCCTTTATTTGGCGGCAGCGTTGCGGATGCGCCCTGCCGCCATCTCGTCGGCGATATCGGCGCTGGGCCGGCCTTCTGACGCGGCGGTCTCCAGAATGACGGTGATGGTGTCATGCAACTCCTCGATCCGCCGGATTGAGGCGTCTCTCGACAGTTCGGAGAAAATGACCGTCGAGGCCCCCATCATGCCGCCCGCATTGACCACATAGTCCGGCACATAGGCAATGCCTGCATCGGCCAGCGCCTGCCCGTGACGGCTTTCCGCAAGCTGGTTGTTTGCCAGACCGCATATGACCTTCGCCCTGATTTCAGGGATGGTCCGATCATTCAGGCCGGCGCCAAGCGCACAAGGGGCAAAGACATCGACATCTGCCATATGGATGGCGTCCGGGCTGACTGCCTTGGCCCCGAATTCGGCTACGGCCCTGTCGACCGTCTCGGGCCTCACATCCGTGACCGTCAGGCGCGCGCCGGCGTCATGAAGGTGCTTGCTCAGCACATATCCTGTTGCGCCAAGCCCCTGCACAGCGACGCGAATGCCGGTCAGGTCATCGCTGCCAAGTACGGTCTTCACCGCGGCCCTTATGCCGACAAACCCGCCATAGGCGGTAAAAGATGACGGGTTGAACCCCGGCTCGTACTGGGAAGCGCGCGCGAAGATAAAGTCGCATGTCTGGGCCAGAATATCGGCATCCTCGGGCCCGACACCGATATCGATCGCTGTCCAGTAACGGCCCTGCAATGCCTGTACATGCCGTGCAAAGGCTTCCAGCAGAGCAGGCTTATCAGGGCTGCCGGGATCGGCAATGATCACACATTTGCCGCCGCCAAGCGGCAGGCCTGCCGCCGAATTCTTGTAAGACATGCCCTTTGACAGGCGCAGCACATCAGTCAAGGCGTCCGCTTCATTGGCGTAGGGATGCATACGGCACCCGCCGGCTGCCGGGCCGAGGACCGTCGAATGAATAGCGATTATCGCCCGTAACCCCGCCTGGCTGTCATGGCAGAAGATCACCTGCTCATGACCGTCAAAATCTGGATGCTCGTGGATCAATGTGAAACTCCGAATTCGAATTGGCGATCATATCAGGTCATGCGCATCTGGCATCATGCCGGACGCAATGTGATCATCACGATCTCGTTGCGCGAGCCAAGCCGCATGCGCGGACCCCAGCACCCTGCGCCAGACGACACATACAATGTCGAACCACCCTCGGCAAACAGCCCATAGACATGGTGAAATTGCAGCCTGACGAGAAGGTTGAACGGAAAGATCTGGCCGTTATGGGTGTGCCCGCACAGCATCAGCTCGACCTTGCTCTGCGTCCGTTCCCATATCGACGGCTGGTGGACGAGGGCAAGGTTGAAGGCACCCTCACGCGACATACATTCAACGGCAGCAGCCCGCGCCAGCACCGGTTGCTCGTCGCTCACCCCGATCAGGTTGATGCCGCAAACCGCCGCCGCTGCATTCTCGAGCACCTTGATGTTCAGCTCGGGAAACCGCGCCAGCAGCCCCTCGAACCCCTTCACATATCCCTCATGGTTGCCGGTCACAAAATAGATTTCCTTATCCAGCCCGCCTAGTGCCGCGATGTCCTCTAGCCTGAAATCGCTGCTGTCGAACAGGTCACCACCAATCAGAAGCGCATCAAATTCCAGTGTGTCCAACCGTTCGCAAATCTTTTCCAGATGGCGCGGCGGGTTGGAGCCGACATGCACATCGCTGATGAAAGCGAAGTTTGTCGCCTTGCTGATCTTCGCAGATGTAACCGCCAGCGTTCTCACCGACAGGCTGTTTGCATTGATGATGCAATATGCCGTTACCGATCCAAGGATCAGCAGCCCCGCCACACCGGCGGTCATGCCGCTCATGCTGGCGAGCTCCTTCACCACCTGCATCGACGCCAGGATCATGAGCGCAAGAAACCCGACCCCCATGCCGTAATAGACGAACGCTTTCACCAGCCTGTTTGTGATGCTTGTAGCCAGATACAGTCGCAGCAGCACGAATGCCGCCAGAGTCGGAACCAGCGCATCGGAGCTGAATACCGCTGTCCCCAGAAACAATGATTGCAGGATAAAAGCTGGCATGACGTACAGCAGATAGGCTGTCACGAACATGACTGATGAAAAAATGATTGTCCGGATCATATGTGTCAAAAACTATGTGCCGGCTGGCTGATTTGAACGGGAAGGAAAACGGTAGTGCGCCCAGTGTGCCACACCACATCGCCAGCGTAAGCCACCTATTTACAAGAAAACAGAATTAAGGCTAAAGCAGTCACATTAGCTAATCCTTAAGCAAGGAACGCGCGAGACACTCATCGCCAATGAAGATGATCTCGACAGCCAGCTCGAACTTCCATCCTGTCTGGTGCCATTCGCAGTGCGGCGGGTCAAATCCGGCCTCTCGGCTGCCTGACATATCCTGACAGACCGGGGCCGTCAGTCACGAACAGCTCGGACTCCGGCTGAACCCGGTTCATGAGCCGCAGGAACCGCGCGGCCGGCGCCTCGCCGCGCCCGTAATAGCCACGCGGTCTTCCCGACGCATAGACCCCGTTCCTCTCGGCCTCGGTATATTGGCAACCGGTGATATCGTAGCGCCTGCCATTATTGCGGTCGGCAAGCCACCAGTGGCCCTCGCCGCCCATATCAATGCCCCGAAACGGCACCAGCGCATCCGTATCCAGAAAATAGAGCAGTGCGAAGCTGGCCGGCACGCAATAACCGAACAAGTCGCGCTTCCATGCCGGGTGGCCGGCAGGATAAGCGCGTCGTACCTGATGGCTGATGAGGTCGGGTGTCAGATGATCGGTGATGGCATCACAGAGGAACGAGACATTCTGGTCGGTGTAATCCAGTCGCCTGTATCTCAGCACCTCGCACCGGCCACCTTTTTGCCGGTGGATGAAATGGAACGCCCCATCCTTTGTAATGTAGCTTTCATGCCTGGACATGATGTGGCGCCCCTGTGTTTGCCATGTCAGCCTGCACCATCCGCCAGTGACATGACAATCCGCATGGCGGCGGCGATGCCCGAAAACCGCGCGCACCTTGTAGCGCACAAAAAAGGGAGGCGGATATTACCCGCCTCCCCGATCAGATTGTGTGGCCTCTCAGATCTGTGGCCAGTTACCTGACCATCGCCTGTTACCTGACCATCAACTGTGTCGAATATTCGGATGCCGGCAGTTTGCCGACACTGCCCCGCTCGAGCACGTAATCCACGAAGGACTGCGCATAATCGAGATAGGTGTCGGTATAGCGACCGTCATTCTTCACTGTCTTGAATGTCAGATAGCCGTCACGTCCCGCCGCGATATAGTTGTTCGTCACAAGGCGGTAGCTCTTGTTCATGTCGAGGGCGCTCCATGAGGTGTCGTTGCGGCCCTTGAACTCCATCATGGACAGACGCTCGCCGGCAGGCTTGCCGGCATCGACATGCCATCGAAGGCCTGCGGCATAGGGATAGGCACCGGTGGACCCGTCAGGCTGAAGCGCGTAGTCCAGCGCCTCTTCCAGAACGGCTTTGATCTCGCCACCTGTCATGTCCATTTCGACCAGCGTGTTGGCGAAGGGAAGCAGCTTGTAGGCATCGCCCATCGTCAGGTCACCCTTGGCAATATCGGTGCGCACACCACCGCCATTCTGGATGGCGATGTCGCTCGTCTTGGCCATTTCGCGGAAAGCATGGGCCACCAGCATCGAGATGTCCGAACCCTTTCCGGCGGTGTCTTCAGGCGCACAGATTTTCGAGCGCTTGTCGCCGGGGATACGGGAAAGGCACAGGTTCTCAGTGACATTGCCGACCTTGACCGACCGCATCTCTTCGACCTTCACATTGAAGGATTCAAGCAGCGCCGCGGCATCGGCATCCTCTTCGACGATCGACAGCTTCGGATCAGCCTTGATCTGGGCATAGACGGCATCACGCGCCGCGCCCTCGATCTCGACCCGGTCGCCATCGGCATTCTTGCGCTTGAAGCTGTCGGCAAGCATCACATGCGGGATGCCCTTGCAGGACTGCACCTCACCGGCGTCGTTGAACGAGATGTTCAGCTCGCCCACGATCTGGCTGTACTGCCAGGCGGTGGCGACACAGACCGACTTGCCGCCAACACCTTTGACCACGGTCGGATAAGGACCGGCAGCGTTCAGCCCCAGATCGTCAAAATCACCAAGAAGCGTGTGCGAGTCGCCGCCGATGATGACATCGGCACCATCGATCATTGCGGCAAGCTCCAGCTCGTTCCCGTAACCATAATGGGTGAGAAGGATGATGTGATCGATCCCCGATGCCTTAAGCTCATCCACCATCTTCTGTGCGGTTTCGGCCTCGTCCAGAAAGACGGTCGTCTCGTCTGGGCTCGAGGACAGCTTCGTCTTGCGGACGATATCAATCCCGACGATGCCGATCCTCATTCCGTCCATCTGCATGACGGTATAAGGCTGGATATAGTCCGTCGCGCTGGTCGGGGTCAGGGCGGAGACGCCGACCTCGGGCTTGATGTTGGCGGCCAGCACCGGCGTGCTGCAGTCACCCGCATTCAGGAAATCGAGGAATTTTGCCAGTCCGGCATCACCCTCGTTGAATTCATGGTTGCCCAGCGCGAACGCATCGAAACAGACCTCGTTCATCAGCGCGGCGTCAGCCTCACCCTTGAACAGGGTGAAGAACAGCGATCCGGAAACGGCGTCACCTGCATGCAGCTTGATGACATTCTGGTTCAGTCCCTGCAGCTCTTTCATCTTGGCGACGACGGTCGGCATGCCGCCGGAACGCACACGGGTCGACTTGCCGTCGAGCTTCAGGCTCAACCGACCATCCGGCTTCAGATGCGAATGGTGGTCGTTGATATGAAGGATGGTGAGGTCGCCGGCATATGCCGAGCCCGCACCGAGCGCCAGCAGCATGGCGGCGGAGATGGCGCCACGCCGCAAACTCTTGCCTGCCATCCGCAGGCTGGTCGATAGGATATTGGTCATGATATTGCCCCTTGAGTGAAACCGAACCACAGACCTAGCTGAACCCCGTTTCAGCAACATTACAAGAGCAGATTTTCGGGGGAGAGATTCCCGAAACTTGTTACTCAGGCCGAAACGCGTGGCCGAAGCGCGTGGCCAGAGCGCGTGGCCAGGGCGTATGGTTTTACGCTACGAAGTCATCCCAATGCTGATAGGGTTTGCGAAAGACGATTTATCAGTGCTCGAGAGTGGCCGTCCTGCATGACGTACGACATCTTCATCATCGTTCTGCTTGCGGCAATGATGCATGCGACGTGGAACGCCATCGTCAAGGGCGCTGCCGACAGGACGGTCACCTTCGGCCTTGTCGCCACTGGCCATATGCTGCCGGCGTTGATGATTGCGCCGTTCGTGCCGCTACCGCCGCCGGAAACAGTTCCCTACATCATCATCTCGACGATCATTCACTGGGGATATTATTTCTTCCTCAACGCGTCCTACCGGTTCGGCGATCTGTCGCTGGTCTATCCGATTGCGCGGGGCACGACACCGCTTCTGGTCGCCGGAATGGCGCTGGTATGGCTGGGAGAGGCGCTGACCCCGCTGGGCTGGAGCGGACTTGTCTGCATTTCGGTCGGCGTCCTGATCCTCGGCCGGCGCTGCTTCGATTCTGACAGGCCGTTGCTGACGGTGGCAATGGCACTCGCCACCAGCATCACCATAGCCGCCTATTCCATCGTCGATGGCATTGGCGTCAGGATGGTACCGGAGGCCATCTCCTACATTGTCTGGCTGTTCATCGCGGAAG
>JAKMFG010000083.1 GCA_022425565.1 Alphaproteobacteria bacterium | reverse complement strand
AGAGCATCAGGATCGAACATCCCATGTACAAGGCGCCGCGCAAGACATTCTGAGTTTTGCGGGGTTACAGCTCTGGCACCGGAATTGCTCTGTCTTGACCCGGGGCCGTTCACATGGCGAAATTCATTTGGCCTGCTACATGCCCCAAAGGAGCCGGTTATGAAGACAGATGATCAGGAGGAGCGCCTTCTGGAAGCGTTGCGCACGGTGCTCAAAGAGTTTGGCAATTATGGCGAACCACGCGTGCGCGGTGATGGTGACATTCAGGTGCCGCTGGACATCGATCTGAAAAAGGCGCGTGCACGACAGAGCAACCTTGCCGATGCGTTCAGCCGCATGATGAGCGAGGATCTGGGCCCCAAACGAAGCTCGACCTGGATCAAGTGATCCCAGAAAATAACCCCCACCGGCCGAAGCCAGCGGGGGCCTTCGTCGCGCATCGATAACGGCCGACGAATCTGGTGAGGCACAAGGCCCTTACCTGTTACCGGTTACGTCACATTTCGAAATTGGTTTAGCCGATTGTTCAGCCGTGTCGTTTTTTCAGCACATCAAGCGCATCATCAAGCGACAAGCCGGCATCCGCCAGCAGCACCATCATGTGGAACAGCAGGTCGGCTGCCTCATTGGCGATTTCGGCATGGTCATCCTTCATGCGGGCAAGCGCCAGTTCGACCCCCTCCTCGCCGACTTTCTGTGCAACCCGTGACTTACCCTCGGAAAATAGCGACGTCGTGTAGCTTCCCTCCGGCATCTCCGCCTTTCGGGACTGCACGAGCATGTCGAGATGCGCAAGGAACCCGGCACCCGCCGGCAGCCCGTCGCCAAAACAGGTGCGTGCACCCGTATGGCAGGCCGGCCCCACAGGATTGGCCTGAACAAGAATGGTGTCGCGGTCGCAGTCAATCGCGACGCTGACAAGGAGAAGCGCGTTACCGGATGTCTCACCCTTCGTCCAGAGGCGCTGTTTCGACCGGCTGAAGAAAGTCACCTTGCCGCTGCTCACGGTCACTTCCGCCGCCTCGCGGTTCATATAACCGAGCATCAGCACCTGGCCGGTTGCGGCATCCTGAATAATGGCGGGAAGCAGGCCCGCGCCCTTGTCCCAGTCGGCGCTGTCCCAGTCAGGAATTTGCGGTTCGTCTGTTGCCATGTCAAAGCCTCACTTCGATGTCGCGGTCGCGAAGATAGCGTTTCAGGTCGGGGACCGGAATCTGGCCGCTATGGAAGACCGAAGCGGCAAGCCCGCCGTCGATGCCGGTCGTCTCGAACAGCTCGGCAAAATGCGGGTAGTCGCCGGCACCGCCCGAGGCAATGACCGGAATGGTGACCGCCTCGCGGACAAGCCGGAGCTGGGCAAGGTCATAGCCACGCTTCACCCCGTCATTGTTCATGCAGTTCAGGACGATCTCGCCTGCACCACGGCGCTCGGCCTCGGCCGCCCAGGCGACCGTGTCACGCTTTGAGGAAATGGTTTTGGTTTCATCTCCAGTATATTGATAAACAACATATTTATCAGAACCGTTTGCGGCTTTTTCCAACCGGCTGTCGATCCCGACAACAACGCATTGCGTGCCAAACGCCTCAGCCAGCTCGGTGATGAATTCCGGACGCTCGAGCGCTGGTGAATTCACCGAGATCTTGTCGGCGCCGTCATTCAGGATGGCACGCGCGTCCTTGATGCTGCGAATACCACCGGCGACACAGAAGGGAATGTTGATGCGGCGCGCGACATTGTTTACCCAGCTCTTGTCGACCACGCGTCCGTCGCTGCTGGCGGTAATGTCGTAGAAGACAAGCTCGTCGACCCCCTCATCGGCATACCGCTGCGACAACTCGAGGATATCACCCATGTCGCGGTGGTTGCGGAACTGGACCCCCTTGACCACGCGCCCGTCGCGCACATCCAGGCAGGCGATAATGCGCTTCGTCAGCATGACATGCTTCCCCTCGCTGCAAAGGTCAGGGCCGCCTTCAGGTCGATCGCCCCCTCATAGATCGCGCGCCCGATGATCACCCCGTCTGTGGCCAGACCGTCAAGATCCTCGATCCCCTTCACGCCGCCGGATGCCTGAAGCTCGATATCAGGAAAATCTGCCTTCATCTCGGCATAGAGCGTGGCGTTGGGACCAGTCATCGTGCCGTCGCGATCGATATCGGTGCACAGCACATGGCGCAGCCCGTCCGCACGGAAACCCTCAATGAACTCAGCAAGCGGCAGGTCACTTGCCTCCTGCCAGCCGGATACGGCGATCATGAAGGCACCGTCCTGCCTTACGACATCCGCAGCAAGGCAGATGGATTCGGCACCGAAATCACGGATCATGGCGCCGACAGTCTCGCGATCACGAACGGCGAGCGAGCCGATCACAACACGGCTTGCCCCGGTGTCGAAAAGCGCCTCGACATCTGCGCGGCTGCGAATGCCGCCACCTGTCTGCACCTTGAGACCCGAACCGGCGATGATATCGGCGATCAGACCAGTCTGGCGGTTTGCCGGATCCTTGGCCCCGTCGAGGTCGACAAGATGAAGCCAGGTGGCCCCGGCATCGGCATAGGCGCGCGCTACAGATACCGGATCGGTACCATAGGTCGTCTTCTGCTCGAAATCGCCTTTGTGAAGCCTGACGACCTCGCCTGCAATCAGATCAATGGCTGGATAGATGATCATGTCGCGTCAGCCTTTCCCGCCAGCAGGCAGTGCCAGAAAATTACCAAGGATGCGTGCCCCGACTGGGCCTGAACGTTCGGGGTGGAACTGCGCACCCATGAAATTGCCCCGCGCCACAAGAGCGGTAAAATCCACCCCGTAATTGCAGGAAGCAACTGTGTCGGCTGAAACGGGCGCTGCATAGCTGTGAACAAAATAGACATGCGCGCCATCTTCGACGCCGGCGAGCAGCGGATGCCGCCCCTCACCCTGCGGCACCAGCCTGTTCCAGCCCATATGCGGCACGGTAAGCCCCATGCCGGGATCAAAGGCACCGCAGGTGCCGCCGACAAGCCCGAGAAGCGGCGTATCGCCCTCCTGCGAACGCTCGAACAGAAGCTGCATGCCAAGGCAGATGCCCAGAACAGGCTGGGTGAGCCCGCGGATACATTCGACCAGCCCGGCTCGGTCGAGTTGTGCCATGGCGACCGGCGCTGCGCCAACGCCGGGGAGGATCACCCGTTCCGCTGAAGAAATCACGGCCGGATCGGCGGTCAGCACGCTATCAACGCCGAGCCTTTCAAGTGCAAACCGCACCGAGGCGATGTTGGCACCGCCGCTGTCGATGATGGCAATCATGGCAAGGACCTCACAGCGTGCCTTTGGTACTTGGCAAATCCGCGCCGTCCTGACGGATCGCCTGGCGCAGCGAACGGGCAAACCCCTTGAAGCAGGCCTCGACCATATGATGGGCATTGTCGCCCTCAACGGCGATGTGCAAATTGGCCTGCAAATTCTCGGCAAGCGATCGGAAAATATGCTCGATCATGTCCGTCGGCAGGTCGCCGACATGGTCAGCCGGAAAATCCCCCTTGAAGTCGAGGTAATAGCGGCCGCTCAGGTCGAGGGCCACCGTGACAAGCGCCTCGTCCATCGGAAGACAGAAACCGTAACGGCCGATGCCGCGCTTGTCGCCAAGCGCCGTGCGGATGGCAATGCCGAGCGCGATGGCGCAATCCTCGACAGTATGATGCGGGTCTATATGCAGGTCACCGTCACATTCCAGTTGAAGCGAGAAGCCAGCATGCTTGGCGATCTGGTCGAGCATATGGTCATAGAACCCGACCCCGGTGTCGATCCGCACCGGTGCCTTGCGGTCGAGATTGACCTCAACAGCGATCGCCGTCTCGCTTGTCTTGCGGACATGGCGCGCCACCCGTTCCTCAGCCGGCGCGTCGAGCGCGTCACCGCGCAGGATCGCCAGCAGCCCGTCCATGTCTTCATCGGTACCGACCGACACACGAATGGCGCCCTCAAGGCCCGGCTGGTGCGACTGGTTACGCAGGATATATCCCTGATCTGCAGCACGCGTGCACAGACCGTCGGCATCATCGACAATCATCAGCAGGTAATTTGCATCCGTCGGCAGGATTTGCTTCACCAGCCTGGTCGCTAGCGCCTCTTTGGCGAAGGCATCGCGACGGGCGACAATCTCTTCGCGCCTGCCTGCCAGCCTTGCCTGGGTGGCCGGCATCAGAATGGCAAGCGCTGCCTGAACGACCGGCTGCGGGATCGGATAGGGCGCCAGCACCTTTTGCAGCAGTTCGGTCACATCCGCCCGTGCAACCGTCACACCGCAACGTAGCCCGGCAGCGGCATGCGACTTCGACAATGTGCGCAACACCACCAGGTTTTCGAAGCGCTCCAGTTCCGCCGCCATGCTGTCAGCTTCCGCATAATCGATATAGGTTTCATCAACCACCACAAGGGCGCGCCCGGACAAGGCCGTGCAGAGGCCGGTGACGGCATCGCGGTCCATCAGGTTCGCGGTCGGGTTGTTCGGCGAACAGACAAACACCATTTTCGTATTCTCGTCGACAGCCGCCATGATGCCGCCGGTGTCGAACCCAAAACCATCGGTCAGCGCTACCTTGCGCACCTCGACGCCCTGCAAGAGTGCTGATTGCGCATACATGGCAAAGGTCGGCGGGCAGATGATGATATTGTCTACGGCAGGAACGCAGAACGCCCGCATCAGGCAGTCGATACCCTCGTCCGCGCCACGCGCAATCGTCACATTGCGCGAGGACAGGTCGAGCCAGTCGCAGATTGCGCGAACCAGTTCCTTGGGTTGCTGCATAGGGTAGCGCGCCAGACCGGATGCACCGACAAACGGCTCAAAGGGGCACTCGTTCGCGTCCAGAAACACCGTACTGCCACCCGTCGCCACCAGCGAGC
>JAKMFG010000082.1 GCA_022425565.1 Alphaproteobacteria bacterium | reverse complement strand
TCGCGGCCTTCTGTCGGCTCGGCGAAATCCAGCTTGATCGCCGGCAGCGCTGAGGCATCGGTATAACGCCATGAGGGCAGGCTCTCGGTCCATGCTTCGGCCTGAAGCAGGCTGTTCCGTTTCATGGCCGCGAAATTCTCGCCATTCACCCACAACAGGTCGACCGACCCGCCGCTGTCGCGCCCGGCGGTCTTTTCAGCCAGGATCCGGCTGACAGCCGCCGCCGTGTCGGCAAGTTTCACATGCACGACGGTGATGCCGTGGCGTGACTTCAGCTCGTCGCTGGCCCATTTGATATAGTCGTTGATCTTGTCGTCACCGCCCCAGGCGTTGAAATAGACCGTCTGGCCACGCGCGGCCTCTACAGAGGCATTGAAATCTGCCGCCTGAGCCTGTGCCTGTGCCTGTGCCGTGAAGGACAGCTGTGCCGTGAAGGACAGGCAGGTGAAGAGCATGAACAGCCTGACAGCTGCTGAAGAGAAGATGTGTTTCATGATGGCCGGATCGTATTGATGAGTCTGAGTGTCCCCTAGCACAGTCCGATTGCCACAGGCTATAGTCTCGCGAATTCGTGATGGGAGGGCGCAGGTGCTGCAGCTTGACGATATATCCGCCGGGTATGGCGACGCGCCATCGCTGTTCAGCGGATTGTCGCTGTCGGTTGCGCGCGGGGAAATGCGGCTTGTCCAGGGGGCGAGCGGTTGCGGCAAGTCTACGCTTCTCGGAATCATCTGCGGTACAGCGGATTCGGCCCTGACCTGGTCCGGCGATGTCAGGCTGAATGACCAGTCGATCAGCGCCTTGCCGGCTGAGGATCGCCGCGTCGGGCTGATCTTCCAGGACGCGCTGCTCTTCCCGCATATGACGGTCGGCGACAATCTGGCTTTTGGCCTTGCCGAGCGGCACCGCCGCGCGAGGGACACAGCTGTGGCCAATGCGCTTGGCATCGCCGGTCTCGAGGGATTTGGCGATCGCGATCCGGCGACCCTGTCCGGTGGTCAGGCGGCCCGTGTCGCACTGATGCGCACCTTGCTGGCCGAGCCCGATGCGCTGCTGATGGACGAGGCGTTTTCGGCGCTCGACCCGGAACGCCGTCAGGCATTTGGCGGCTTTGTGCGCGAGCAGGTGCGTCTTCGCGAAATTCCGGCGCTGCTTGTCAGTCATGACGCCGGGGATGCCGTCTTCTCCGACGGGAAACCGGTCAGGCTCGGCTAGGGACGCTGCGGTTCGGATCAGGTGCGAGGCACCCTGGTCATCCGGTCCAGAATATCGACGCCCTGCATCTTCCAGAAATGCAGCAGGTCGATGAAAATCCAGTTCTCGGTCAGCTTGTCTCCGTCGCGCCGGTACATGTCGATGACCCGCATGTCGCCCGGCAGTTCGCTTGCCGGCATGCCCATGAAGCCGCCGGTCGGAGTCAGCGTCAGGTTCGGCCAGCCGAAAAACCCGCCATAATTGCCCTCGGCCATGCGGCAGATATGGCCATTGAAAATCCGGTTCTTGAAGCCGGCGCGGAACGGGCCGGAATGCTGCTCGGCATAGCGCTCTATCGTGTAGGTCGCGCCGATCCCGGCCGGCCCCCACCAGACCATGTCCTCGTTCCAGCTGCGGCGCAGCTCGTCGGTCAGGGATTCGATCCTGCCGCCTTTCCAGTCCTTGATATCGGTGACCATATAGTCGATGGCGGCAAGTGTCTTGATACCCTCTTCGCCGGGCTGGGCGTCAAACATCACGCCGTCATGGTTCATCGGGCCCGGCTGCACCATATGCGCCCCTGTTTGCGGCGGGAAGGGGTTCAGCCCGGCCTGCATCATCAGATGCGGGATATCGAAATACATGGCCGTTTCGGTGATCAGTCCGCTCTCGACCTTGTGGAACTCGGCATAGCGCAGCATGGCGATCTTGCCGGTCGGCTGGATGCCGAGCCACGGCCTGTCGAACAGGCCCATGAGATGCCCCATCGAGGCCACCCACACACCCTCATGTCCCTCGATCGAGTTATCGCCGGCCATGAAGATGTCGAGTCGCCGCTGCAGCGATGTCAGCGCGGTGTGGAGCGGCTGCCAGAACCGGGTGGTGACAGCCTCGCCGCCTTGTATTTCGTTGAACGGGTGAAAGCCGCGCCACAGGTAATCCGGCGCTACCAGCCCATCCAGCGATGAACCACTGTCTACTGCTTCAAAATATTTTCTAACTATCTGTTTTTCTGATTGAAAATTGGTCATTGGTCCAGTTTCCGTAAGCCTTGCTAAGACCTTTGCATACGAATGCAAAAATGTCTTGCCAAATTGTTATTGCGCCGTTTAGCGTTTTGGAGGGTCGGCAGATGCACCAATTTCATTCCCGAGGTGGCCATATGGCTGAAATTCAGCTGAGCAATGTTTCAAAGAGATGGGGCAGTTTCGTCGGTGTCGACCGGTTCGATCTGACCATTGCTGACCAGGAATTTCTTGTGCTGCTGGGCCCGTCGGGGTGTGGCAAGACGACGACGATGAGGATGATCGCCGGTCTGGAGGATCCGACCGAGGGCGATGTCTATATCGGTGGCAAGCGGGTAAATGATCTTGAGCCCAAGGACCGTGACGTCGCCATGGTGTTTCAGAGCTATGCGCTCTACCCGAACATGAATGTCTATGAAAACATCCGGTTCCCGCTGATGGTGCGCGGGATAGACAGCAAGACCCACGATGCCAAGGTGCGCCGGGCCAGTGCCATGGTCGAACTGGATGATTTTCTCCACCGCAAGCCGGCCGAGCTGTCTGGCGGCCAGAGGCAGCGTGTCGCGCTGGCGCGTGCCATTGTGCGCGAGCCGAATGTTTTCCTGATGGATGAGCCTCTCTCAAATCTCGATGCAAAGCTGCGGGTGTCGACCCGGGCCCAGATCAAGAACCTCAGCCATGAGCTCTCGGTAACAACAATCTATGTGACGCACGACCAGATCGAGGCGATGACACTTGCCGACCGGGTGGTGGTGATGGACCGCGGTGTGGTGCAGCAGGTCGGCACCCCGACCGAAATTTACGACAAGCCGGCTAATGTGTTTGTCGCCGGCTTTATCGGCAATCCCGCGATGAACCTGATCGAGGGCCAGCTTGGCGGTGGCAGCTTTACGGCCGAGAATGTGCGGATCGACGGATTCAAGGCACCCGATGGGCCTGTCACCCTTGGTTTTCGGGCCGAGGATGCGGCGGTATCCAAATCTGGTGATACGGGAATCAGCGCGCCGATCTACGCGCTGGAACTTCTTGGTGACGCGACAATGGTCACCGTGCGGATCGGCGGTGAACTTGTCGCCGTGCGCGCGCCAAAAGACTATCGGGCAGCGATCGGTGATCCGGTCACGCTGTCTGTGCCTCTGGAAATTTGTCACCTGTTCGATTCCGGAACAGGTGCACGAATCGGGATCTGATCCCGACATCATCCGCCGCAGGCGGATTTAACCGAGATGCAGACCATGGAACTGCATCAGACAAAGGGAGACTGACATGTTTGTCAAAAAGCTAGCATTGGCCGGTGTCATGACCGTCCTGGCGGGGACTTCCGCCATGGCCTGTGGCATCGATGCCCGCGTTTCGATCGTGGGTAACGAATTCCCGGCGATCCAGACCGTTGGTGCGGGTGCGCAGGAATGTGCAGGCGCCGACGTTACAACCAACCTCACTGCTGATCACCAGAAGATCAATGTGCCTGGCATGCAGGGCAACCCGGCCGAATATACCTCTGCCATCATCGCCAACTCCTCGATCGTGGCGCTGATGAACGAGGATGTTATCCGTCCGCTGGATGACCTCGTCGCAAAGCACGGCAAGCATCTGAAGAAAAACCAGCTTGTCACCATCAACGGCAAGGTGATGGCTGTTGCCTTCATGGCCAATGCACAGCATCTGGTTTACCGCGCTGACGTTCTCAAGGAAATCGGTGTAGAGCCGCCAAAGACCTATGAGGACATGCTGGCCGCTGCCAAGATGATCCGCGACAAGGGCATCATGCAAAACCCGGTTGGTGGTGCCTACAAGGCCGGCTGGAACCTCGCCCAGGAATTCAACAACATGTTCCTCGGCATGGGTGGCAGCCACTTCAAGTCCGGTTCGGCCCAGCCGAACGTGAACAACGATGCTGGCGTCAAGGCGCTGACCATGATGAAGTCGCTGGCCGAATACATGAACCCCGACTTCCTGACACATGACAGCAACTCGACCAATGCGGAATTCCGCGCCGGCAACGTTGCGATCATGAACATGTGGGGCTCGCGCGCAGCAACCCTTGTGACCGCCGACGGTGTGCCGCAGGAAGTTGTTGACGGTTTCGCCATTGCCGGCCCGATGACCGCCGGTGGCGGTTCGACCCCGGCCTCCACGCTGTGGTGGGATGGCTGGACAGTTGCCAAGAACGTTTCCGACGCAGAGGCAGAGGCCACCTTCATTGCGATGACCCATGCCATCCGTCCGGAAATTCTGGCTGACGGCGATGTCGCAACCCAGGCCGTTTGGCTGATTGACGGCTACAAGCCGACTCCGGCTGCTGTCGGTGTCTTCGCTGCTGCCGAGGCCAATACCATTCCTTATCCGATGCTGCCTTATATGGGCCTGCTTCACACGGCTCTCGGCAACGAGCTTGCCGACTTCATGCAGGGTAAGGAAAGCGCTGAGCAAGCGCTTGCCGACGTCGAGGCTGCCTACATGGCTGCCGCAAAAGAAAAGGGCTTCCTCTAGGATATGCCCGCGCGGAGAGGGGCAACCTTCTCCGCGCTTTCCACGCTGATTCTTGGCGCGTTAACTGGCGAGACAGATGAAACACCGCACCTTTTTCTGGTTCTTCATGCCGACCGGCCTTGCGATGCTGCTATTCATCGCGTTGCCGATCCTGTCCGTCGTTGTGCAGTCGATGCACACGCCGCACGAGGCTGTGCTGCTGACCGTTGAAAACTGTACGCCGTTCAAATGTACCGAAGAGACGACCATCGACCAGGACGCCACCGCGGCCATAAGGTCGGCCGAGCCGCTTGGCCGGTTCGTCGGCCTCGATATCTATCTCGACAGGGCGCACCTTGCGGTCGGTGAAGTTGGTGGGGCCTGGGCAAGTTCGGCAAGCTGGGGCGAATTTTTCTCGTCTCTCAGCAACCTGCCTTTCTACCGTGCCATGTCCTTTACCCTGGTGTTCATTTTTGCCGTGACGCCGATGGTGATCATCCTCGGACTGCTGATCGCGCTGTCGGTGAATTCGATTTACGCGCGATTGCGCGGCATTGTTATTTTTTTCTCGCTTCTGCCTTTCGTCATCACGCCGCTGATTGGCGCGCTCGTCCTTTACTGGATGATCGACAGCCGGGGCATTCTGGGCAATCTGCTGCAATGGATGGCAGGTGATCCATCGCTGTCATTAAAGGCGTCTACAGGCCTTATGTGGGTGTCGCTAATCATTTACGGCATCTGGCATGCGGCGCCCTTTGCCTTCGTGATTTTCTATGCGGGGCTGCAGACCCTACCGCAGGACCAGATGGAGGCAGCGCAGATCGACGGTGCCTCGCGCTTCCAGCGCGTTCGCTATGTGATCCTTCCGCATCTCATGCCGCTGGTGACTTTCGTGACATTGATCCAGCTGATGGACAATTTCCGCGTTTTCGAACCTGTTATCGGATTTAACGCCGAGGCGCACGCCACCTCGCTGAGTTGGGCCATCTTCAATGATCTTGGCGGGGAAACGCGCCAGTTCAGTTCGGCGGCGGCCACATCGGTCATCACCATTATCGGTGTGGCCATTCTGCTGACGCCGGTGCTGATCCGGACTTGGCGCGACTTCAAGGGGAAAGTGTGAGATGGCATCACGCGCGCAAAATTTGCCAATCGGCCTGCGGATCGCCCTGACGAGTTTCGTCGTGATCTGGCTGATCATGGCAGCTTTTCCGTTTGTCTGGACGCTGTGGGGTTCGTTCAAGGTCGAACTTGATTTCTTCTCGATCGCCGACTGGACGAACGCAATCACCGGCTACCGGACGGAACAGACCTATGGCAGCCCGTTCACCGGTGCCGGCTATCACGGTGCCTGGGTTGAAGAGGGCTTTCTTCGCAATGTCATCAACACCTTCATTGTCTGTTTCTTTGTGGTGCTGACCTCGCTGACCATCGGCACACTCGGCGGCTATGCGCTGTCGCGCTCCGGATACCGCTATACCTTCTGGCTTCTCATTACCGCCCTGATCTTCAGGGCCATGCCGCCGATCACCCTTGTCGCTGGTTACATGCTTCCATTTTTCGAATGGAACGTCTGGGGCATTCTGCCGACAACCATCATCGTTCTGGTGGCGATCAACCAGCCATTCACCCTGTGGATGCTGCATTCCTTTTTCCAGAGCATTCCCAAGGAGCTGGACGAGAGCGCAAAGGTGGATGGCTGCACGCAGTTTCAGGCATTCCGTCACGTAATCATTCCAGTGATGTGGCCCGGCGTGATCACCACCGGGCTGTTCAGCTTCCTTCTGGCCTATAATGATTTTGCCGTGACCGCGATGCTGCTGTCCGAAGACAACCGCACCATGGTGCCGCAGGTCGCAGCCTTTCTCGGCACCACCTACACCGAAGGAAACATCATGTTCGCGGTGGCTGCGGTTGTGTCCGCCACGGTGCCGCTGTTCATCCTCGTGATGTTCTTCCAGCGCCAGATTGTCAGCGGCCTGACTGCGGGAGCGGTGAAAGGATGACGGTAGTTTCAAGGGCATATTTGGCCAGAAAGGCGTGGTCACTGCGCCGATGGCTGGACACGCCTTGGACTTTGCAAAAGTCTGGCTGGCACTGGGCGGGAGGCGCCTGATGCCTGAGCCCGACCGTACCCTCTATTTCAAATTCTCCGAAGCTGTCAGGAAGGCGTCCGGTGTCGCCGCTGCCGCCGACGCGTTCTTCAGCCCGGACGCGGTGATCCACGTGGTGCATCCCTTCAACGACTGCGTTGGCTGCAGTGCCTATGTGACCAGAGTGCTCGAGCCGCTCGGCGCGTCATTCGAAAGCCTCCACCGGCGCGATGATATCGTCATGGCAGGAACGTTCGAGGGTGACCGCTGGATCAGTGCCACCGGCTATTACGCGGGTCATTTCGTGCGTGACTGGATCGGCATCACGGCCCCTGAAAGATTGTGTTTTCTGCGCTACGGTGAATTCCACCGGATGGTGGATGGCCGTGCGGTCGAGAGTTTCATATTCCTCGACATACCGGAATTGATGCTTTCCTGCGGACAATGGCCCATCGCCACCGGCCCGGGCCATAGTCGGGGATATACCGGCCTCATTCCCGCGCCTGCCGACAGTGGCGGCATTCTCAGGTCTGACGGCGATCCGGCCGAAGCAGACAGGAGCTGCCAGCTCGTCACCGATATGCTGGCGCACCTTGCCACCTCAGATCAGAGCTGGCGGCCTTACTGGCATCCAGACATGGCATGGTACGGGCCCGGCGCTTTCGGGTCCTTTGTCGGCATCGACGAGTTCGCCGGATTCCAGGTGCCGTTTGAAAGCCAGTTCGAAGGATGGTCCGGCGGTTCCAGCGGTAATGGCCACACGCGGCATTTCGCACGTTTCGGTGATGCCGACTATGCCTGTTCCGGCGGATGGCCGTCGGTGACCGGCGTGAACGTCAAGCCGTTCCTTGGAAAGCCGGCGTCCAACGAGCGGGTCTTCATGCGTGTCTGCGACTGGTGGCGCCGCGAAGGTGATCTCCTTGTCGAGAACTGGGTGTTTGTCGATGTACCCCATCTGCTCAAGCAGCTTGGCGACGATCCCTTTGCCATGATGGAGAATGCCGTATGAGTGGCGCAAGACCTGAACAGGCAGCACTGACCCGCGATACCGACATGTCGAAGACCGACGAGACCCGCCGCGTCATCGAAGGCATGGTCGACGGTCTGAATGATCACCGGATCGACGACATCGGCGATTTCTTCACCGAAGGGTTCCGCTGGATGGGCAATGCCGGATGCGGCACCAAGACCGGCCTCAAGGAATTTCAGGACAACTGGCAACGCCCCTTTCAGGCGGCGTTCTCCGACAAGGTCTGTATCGACGAGGCGCGGCTCTATATGGGCGAGTGGGCGGCCGCCTTCGGCCGTCAGGAAGCGGTGCATTCCGGCTCCTTCATGGGGATCGAGCCGACCGGCAAGACGGTCGAGATCCGCTACATGGATTTCTGGAAAGTGGTTGACGGCAAGATTGTCGACAACTGGGTGATGGTCGATTTTCCGCATGTGATGGCGCAGCTGGGGGTCGATGCTTTCAATGGCGGGGGCTGGGAAGCCTATGACCGGGGCGAGCGTCAGGCGCCGCGCCCTGCAAGTGAATGAACTGGAGAGACTGATGGCCATTCGATATCTGAAAAGCGGCAAGCCGCAGGTGGAACGTTCCGAAGATGACGCCAAGGTCCGCGCCGTTGTGGAAGCGGCGCTTGCCGACATCGAGGCGCGGGGCGACGCCGCGGTGCGCGAGCTTGCCGAGAAGTTCGACAATTTCTCGCCGGCAAGCTATCGGCTGAGCCAGGACGAGATCGACGAGCTGATCTGCGAAGTCTCGCAGCGCGACATGGACGATATCCGCTTTGCGCAGGATCAGGTTCGCAAATTTGCCGAAATCCAGCGTGCCTCGATGCAGGATGTCGAGGTCGAGACGCTTCCCGGCGTGATCCTCGGCCACAAGAATATCCCGGTGCAGTCCGTCGGATGCTATGTGCCTGCCGGCAAATTCCCGATGGTCGCCTCTGCACATATGTCGGTTCTCACGGCCTCAGTTGCAGGCGTGCCGCGCATCGTCGCCACAACACCGCCTTTCGAGGGCCGTCCGAACGCGGCAGTCATTGCCGCGATGCATCTTGGCGGAGCGCACGAAATCTATGCGCTTGGCGGCATTCAGGCGGTTGGTGCCATGGCCATCGGCACCGAGACCATCGATCCGGTGCATATGCTTGTCGGCCCCGGCAATGCCTTTGTCGCCGAAGCCAAGCGACAGCTGTTCGGCCGCGTCGGCATTGACCTGTTCGCTGGTCCGACCGAAACCATGGTGATTGCCGACGACACGGTCGATGCCGAGCTGTGTGCGACCGACCTCTTGGGACAGGCGGAGCATGGCTACAATTCGCCGGCCGTGCTGCTGACCAATTCCGAGACGCTGGCCAATGACACGCTTGCCGAGATCGACCGCATTCTGGGCATCCTGCCGACAGCAGACACCGCGTCGGTCAGCTGGCGCGACTATGGCGAGGTGATCGTCTGCGACAGCTATGACGAGATGCTGCATATGGCCGACGAGATCGCGTCCGAACATGTGCATGTGATGACCGAGCGCGATGACTGGTTCCTCGAGAATATGACCTGCTACGGGGCGCTGTTCCTTGGCGCGCGCACCAATGTCGCGAATGGCGACAAGGTGATCGGCACCAACCACACGCTGCCAACGAAAAAGGCGGGTCGCTATACCGGCGGGCTGTGGGTTGGCAAGTTTCTGAAAACACACAGTTATCAAAGGTGATGACCGACGAGGCCGCGACAATGATCGGCGAGTATGGCTCGCGGCTGTGCATGCTGGAAGGATTCGTCGGCCATGCTGAACAGTGCAACATCCGGGTGCGCCGCTATGGCGGCAAGAACGTGCCTTACGGCGAGGCTGCCGAGTAATGGCAGGCCACGCCGACAACCGCGATCTTCTGAAGGGCCTTCGTGCTGCCCAGTATGACTGGGACGAGACCGGGGATGAAGGCGGGCTGCGCGCTGTGCTCGACAGGATCAGCGCGCCGGACGCGGTATTCAGGCTGGCACATCCCTTCGGGGATATGACCGGCCCGTCGGCATTTCATGACAAGGCGCTTGCCGTGCTGAAGGCGGCCTGGCCCGATGTCGAACGTCGTGACTGGATCGTCATTGCGGGCGAGGACGAGAACGGCATTGAATGGGTCGGTTGCGGCGGACATTTCGTTGGCACCTTTCTCAACCCGTTCCTCGAGATTCCGCCGACCGGCCATCTGGCGCATATGCGCTTTCATGAATTCTACCGTTTCGAAAACGGTCGGATCACCGAGATGCAGGCGCTCTGGGACATTCCCGAGGTGATGATGCAGGCAGGCGCATGGCCGATGGCACCGTCGCTTGGGCGCGAGTTCTGCGTTCCCGGTCCGGCCTCAGGTGATGGTCTTGTGCGCGAGCCGCGTGATCCGGCGCGCAGCGCGGCAAGCCAGCAGCTGATCATCGACATGCTGAACCATATGAAGCGCCATCCGAGCCAGGGCGGGCCCGCGGTGATGGAGATGCCGCGTTTCTGGCACCCGCAGATGAACTGGTATGGGCCGGCCGGCATTGGCACCGGACGCGGCATCGAGGGTTTTCGCAACTGGCACCAGATCCCGTTCCTTGCCGGCATGCCTGATCGCGGCAGCAAGGTCGCAGAAATCACCTATCACTTCTTCGGTGACAATGAGTATGCCGCCGTCACCGGCTGGCCGAACATGATCCAGACCATCAGCCATGACGGCTGGCTGGGAATCCCCCCGCTGGGAAAGGAAATCACCATGCGAAGCCTCGATTTCTGGCGCGTCGAAAACGGATTGATCCGCGAGAACTGGGTGATGGTCGATCTGTTGCACATGTATGACCAGATCGGCGTCGATGTGTTCGCGCGGCTTCGCGAGTTCAACAAGGCCCGCAATATGGGGCGGGTTCCGCTTTCGGGAGGCGTGTCATGAAGCTGCCGGTCACTCCGTCATTCTCTCTTCAGGGCCGCCGCGCGCTTGTGGCAGGCGGCTCGTCCGGCATCGGGCTTGGCTGCGCCGTCGCCCTTGCCGAGGCCGGTGCCCATGTCATCATCATGGCGCGTCGCAAGGACCAGCTGGACGGCGTGGTCGCGGCCATGACAGACGCCGGGCATTCGGTCGAGGCGCTGGTCGGCGACCTTGCCGACATAGAGGGGACGTCAGCCGTCATCGACGCCATCCGTCCGCTGGATGTTTTCGTGAACAGTGCCGGCATGGCGCGCCATTCGCCGGCAACCGAAACGGCAGCTGATGATTTCGACGCGGTGATGAATGTGAATTTGCGCGGGGCCTATTTCGCCTCGCAGGCCGTGGCAAAGGCGATGATCGCTGATGGCCGGCAGGGGTCCATCATCAATATTTCCAGCCAGATGGCCGTTGTCGGCGGTGTCGACCGCGCCGTCTATTGCGCGTCGAAACATGCTGTTGAAGGTTTCACCAAATCGATGGCTATCGAGCTTGGATCGCACCGGATCCGGGTCAACACCGTCTGCCCGACCTTTATTCGCACGCCACTGACCGAGCAGACATTCTCGCAACCGGCACGGGTGAAGTGGATAGAGGAGAAGATCAAGCTGGGTCGTGTCGGCGAGGTCGAGGACATCATGGGCGCGGTGCAGTTTCTTGCCTCGGACGCCTCGGCACTCGTTACCGGCACGGCACTTCTAATTGATGGAGGCTGGACGGCGGACTGATGGCGCGGGACAATGTGACATCTCTGGACGTGGCCCGCCATGCGGGTGTCAGCCAGTCGGCTGTCAGCCGGGTGTTCACGCCCGGTGCGTCGGTGTCGCAATCCATGACAGACCGTGTGCTTGCCGCTGCAGGTGAACTCGGCTACCGCCCGAATGTGCTGGCGCGAAGCATGATCACCGGCAAATCGCGCCTGATCGGGCTCGTCGTCGCCTATCTCGACAACCAGTTCTATCCGGAAATTCTGGAAAAGCTGTCAACAAGCCTGCAGCAGCGCGGCTACCATGTTCTGGTTTTCATGGCGCAGCAGACGGCCGGCAATATCGACGATGTTCTGGAGGAAATCCTCGACTATCAGGTAGACGGCATCGTTCTGGCATCTGTCGCGATGTCATCAATGCTGGCCGAACGGTGCGATGCTGCCGGCATCCCGGTGGTGCTGTTCAACCGTGCACAGCAGGAAGACCGGTTCTCCACCGTCACATCCGATAATTTTGCCGGTGGCAAGGCGCTTGCCGAGTTCCTGGTTGCCGGCGGGCATCGGCGCATCGGCTATATCGCCGGGTGGGAAGGCGCCTCGACGCAGCGCGACCGTGAAGCCGGTTTCTGCGCCGGTCTTGCCGAACATGGTCAAAAGCTGTTTGCGCGCGGTGTCGGTGATTTTCAGACAGAAAAAGCGGCGAAAGCCGCACGCGCGATGTTTTCAACTGCTGAAATCCCCGATGCCGTTTTTGTTGCCAATGATCATATGGCCTTTGCCGTAATCGAGGAGCTTCGCGGCAACCTCGGCCTTCGGGTGCCTGAGGATGTGTCGGTGGTTGGTTA
>JAKMFG010000051.1 GCA_022425565.1 Alphaproteobacteria bacterium | reverse complement strand
CGACAGATCGCGGCGCAAAATGTCAAAACTGGTCAAGACAGCAGGCAGTAGAGGTCCACCGGTCCAGCCACTCCGCTGCAAATTTTGCATCGTCATCATGCAAATTTAAACATTTTCCTTTGCGGATCATTGGAGGAGTTTAGTCTGCCGAACGTTAGAAATTCAACAGTCGCGGGATCATCAGCGTGCCAACCATTTTCATTACAGACCTCGACGGGACATTGCTCGGCCATGACGATTTCGGGTTTGCAGTGATCCGTGACGACATCCTGTCGTTCCTCGAGCGCGGCGTGGCCATTATCCCGAATTCGAGCAAGACGCGCCGGGAGATCGAACATTTTTGCGGCGAACTCGGTGTCACGCTTCCCTTTGTGTGCGAAAACGGCGCCTCGCTTGTGAACGCCAATCTCCTGTGGGGCACGCCCGACGCCATGGTGCCACGCCAGGTCGACGCCGGAACATCAGTTGAACGACTGATGAGCATATGGGTTCACGCGGTTGAACCGGGACTCCGGATGCGCTGCGACTTCCTCGACGCGATGGATGAAGCAGAGCAATCCCACATTCTGGGACTGTCGGGAGATCATCTGGCGAGGGCACTCGCCCGCGAGTTTTCGGTGCTGTTCCTGTTCGACGGTGACGAGGGCGAATTCCTCCGCTTGCGATCACAACTGGAGGACGCCGGCCTTGCCGTTCATCGTGGTGGGCGCGTCTGCTGCCTGTCGGGGCAGCATGACAAATCCACCTTCAACCACATCATCCGCGGCGCGTGCCTGCCAGAGCATTCTGCGCCGTTGATCATCGGATTTGGCGATAGCGAGAATGATGTCGCACTGCTGTGTGCCTCCGATGTGGCGTGCGTTGTGCCGCGCCCGGGGGCACCGCTGCCGGCGCTTCCCGACCCGCCTGACAATGTGATCATCGCCCCGGAGCCTGCGCCGTCGGGATGGATCATTGCCGCAAATGCCGCCTTCAGGCGGCTGCAACCAGAGATGGAGGCCTGAATGGGGGACTTTTTCCAGAACGGAACAATTGCAACACTTCACGATTTCGGATCGCGGACCACCGCGGAACTGGAAGCGGAACTGAAACTCTTTTCTGCCTACAGGCCGATGGAGATTATCCTTCCCTGCCTGTTCTCGGAACTGGAAGGCGATGCGTTGCCGAACATCGTCGAGGAGATCGCCTGCACGGATTATCTGAACCATGTGGTTGTCGGGCTCGATCGAGCCGACCGTGACCAGTATGAATATGCCTATGAGTTTTTCACCCGCCTGAAGCAGCCCTTCTCGATGCTGTGGAATGATGGTCCGCGCCTCAAGGCCCTTCAGCACGAACTAGAGGATAAGGGCCTTGGACCGACCGAAGCCGGCAAGGGCAGAAATGTCTGGTACTGCATCGGCATGATAAATGCCCGTGGCAAGGCCGACGCGGTCGGCCTTCATGATTGCGATGTCCTGACCTATGATCGCCGCCTGCTTGCGCGTCTTCTCTATCCGGTCGCCAATCCAAATTTCAGCTTTGAATTCTGCAAGGGATATTATCCACGGGTCGCCGACGGCAAGATGAACGGCCGGGTCAACCGGCTGCTTGTCGGGCCGTTGCTGATGGCGCTCGAACGCGTTCTCGGCCCGAATGAATATCTGTCTTTCATGCGGGGTTTCCGATACCTGCTTGCCGGTGAATTCTCCTTCCGCCGCTCGCTCATACCCGAATTGCGCATTCCGTCGGACTGGGGGCTCGAGGTCGGCATTCTGTCGGAGATGCAGCGCAATCAGGCAAGTGCCCGTATTTGCCAGGTTGATCTCGCCAACAGCTACGATCACAAGCACCAGCCCCTGTCTCCCGAGGACAGGAGCGCCGGCTTGTCGCGCATGTCGATCGACATCACCAAGGTGCTGTTTCGCAAGCTGGCCACAAAGGGCCATTGCTTTGGGCAGGATACGTTCAGGACAATCAAGGCGACCTATTACCGGCAGGCACTCGATATGGCGGCCTTCTACCAGTCGGATGCCGAACTGAACGGCCTGACCTATGACATCGACAGCGAAGAACGCGCCATCGAGATGTTTGCCGAAAATATCATGCGTGCCGGCGACGCCTTTACCTATGTACCGATGGAAACGCCGTTCATTCCGGCCTGGGCACGGATCAATTCAGCCATCCCCGACATGGCCTTCCGGCTTCGTCAGGCGGTCGAGGCGGACAATCAGGACCAGCGGGACCGGCTGGCTTCACGCCGACGGGTCGCCTAGGACGGTTTCCCGACTGTTTTGGACTAGAGCCGGCTTTCACCTTCATCGAACAGATGCAGGCAGTCCTGTGCCGGCATCAGCCCGACATGGCTGCCGACCGTGCACTCCTCTGCCGGATCGACCCTGACCGTGATCACATCCTCGAACCCGCAATCGACATAGACATACTGCTCAGACCCAAGATATTCGGTCACCATGATCTTGCCGGCGATCATGCCCTGTTTCGCATCACAAAGAGTGATGTGTTCTGGCCGGACGCCAAGCCAGGCAACGCCTTTGCCCGTTGTCGAAATGCCGGATTTCTGAATGCTGGCAGACAGCAGGCTCAGCTGGCCACCCTCTTCCCGGCATGGCATCAGATTCATCTTCGGGCTGCCGATGAATTCCGCGACGAACTTGTTCTGCGGGTTGCTGTAGAGCTCACGCGGGCTTCCTGCCTGCATGATCACACCTTCATTCAGCACGACGATCCTGTCGGCAAGCGTCATCGCCTCGGTCTGGTCATGCGTGACATAGACCGTGGTAATGCCGAGCTGATCGTGAAGCCGCGAGATTTCTAGACGCATATTCACCCGCAGCGCCGCATCCAGATTCGACAGCGGTTCGTCGAAGAGAAAGCCCTTGGGCTCACGAATGATGGCACGGCCGATGGCCACACGCTGACGCTGGCCGCCGGACAGCTGCTTTGGCAGCCGGTCCAGCAGCGGCTCGAGCCGCAGGATTTTCGCCACCTGCGCCACACGGCTGTCGATTTCGGACCGGTCAACACCGGCCGTCTTCAGCGCAAAGCCGATATTCGCGGCAACATTCATATGCGGATAGAGCGCATAGGACTGGAACACCATCGACAGGCCGCGTTCAGACGGCAGCCTGTCTGTCACATCCTCGTCATCGATCAGGATCGACCCGAGGGAGGCATCCTCAAGCCCGGCCAGAATGCGCAGAAGCGTCGACTTACCGCAGCCGGACGGCCCGACGAGAACAATGAACTCACCCTCCTGAATGTCGAGGTCGAGTCCCTTGATAACCTGTACGTCATCAAACCATTTTTCGATTGCCTGAAGGCGGATCGCAGCCATCTGATGCTGACCCTTATCCCGTTTCTTTCAAAAGTTCGGCGACGCGGTCCTGACAATGGTCGAGATAGATCGCAGCCGTCCATGAGAAATCCATTCCACCAAGGCCGGTCCCGTCGAGCGGGTCGAAATACTCGGCCATGCCCTCTTTTTCGATCAGTTTCTGGGTATCGGACCGGATGCGCTGCGCCAGCATATCCTCGCCGGCATCAGCAAGGCCGGTGACCAGCATATGGTTCATGATCGCCCACACAGGACCACGCCAGTAACGGCGTGATTCAAAATCCTCATGCTCGGGGTCCCAGCTCGGCATGCCATACTGGCAGGCTGCAAGGATACGCCGGCAATGCGCCGCCATGCTCGCCCGCTGCTCGGGCGAGCCAACATCACCATAGAAGGACAGCATGGATGCGTTGGTAATCGCGTCACTGAACGCGCCAGTGCGGATGTCACGCGCGCAATAGCCGCCGACATTGTCATTCCAAAGCCAGTTGGACCCCTCGCTGACACGGGCGATCAACCCACGTAACTCATCGGTGACTTCGTCCATTCCCAGCATCTCTGCCAGCGTCAGCAGGTCACGGGTCGCACGCAGGAAAATGAACTGAACACCGGGATCAGCCATCAGGAACGGACCTTCAGCATGGATTCTGCGATGGTCCCAGCCGGTCTCGCGACCAAACTGAATGATGGTGATGAAGCGGTCATACTGCTCCTGTGTCGGCCGCTGGTCGCTGTCGACATGCGAAGTATCCCGACGCTTGTAGGTCATCAGATTGCCGGGAACATCAATCGTATTCATCCCGATATCCCAGTCAGGGCAATTGTCACGACCGGATTCCCAGGGGTGGATGATCCCGATGACGCCGGTGCCCTGCGGGTCGCGCGCCGAGGCAAACCAGCGGTGATAGTCCATGAGCCGGGGGAAGACCTCGTGCGCCTTGCGCATGTCATAGGCCGTACCGTTCTGCACCATTCGCAGGATCATGCTTGCCAGAACCGGCGGTTGCGAATGACCGCTGGATGCCGGTTCGGTATTGGTCTGCCACACACCGGGTCCGGGGAAATAGTCGGGATCATTCTGCCGAAAGACAATATGGGGCACCATGCCGTCCTCCCACTGGGCGTCGAGCAGTGCCATGATCTCGAGCCATGCGCGCCATTTGTTGAAATGCCAGATACCAAGCGCGGTAAAGCCTGAATCCCAGTTCCACTGATAGGGATAAAGACGGTTGGTCGGCACTGTAAACCCGCCACGATCATTCATCTTGATGGTCTTGATCGCCTCTTCGATGCGGCTTGCCATGACTTATCCTTTCACACTGCCTGCGGTGAGGCCGGAAACGAGGAACCTCTCAAACCACAGAAAAATCACCAGAACGGGAGTTGTTGCGATGACCGCGCCAGCCATCAGATGTTGGCGCGGAACCTCGGAAGAATTCAATGAAACGATGCCGCGCGACAGGGTAAATAGCTTCACATCGTCAAGGAACATGAAGGCAAAGAGGAACTCGTTCCAGGCGATCATGAAGACATAGAGTGCAACCGAGGCAATCGCCGGCGTCGAGAGCGGTATGGCGATCCGCATGATGATCTGCAACCTGGACAGCCCATCCATCAGGCCGGCGTCATCCAGTTCCGTCGGCAGACCAGCGAAATAACCGCGCAGCATGTAGAGCGCGACCGGAATCGTCGTGGCCGGATAGACAATACAGAGCCCGAGGAGCGAATTTCGAAGCCCCAGCTGGCTGAACACGGCATAGAGCGGGATCACAAGGATGATCGCCGGGATCAGATAGATCAGGAGTACCGACCCAGACAGCCATTTGCGTCCGGGAAAGCGCAGCCGCGCGACCGCATAGGCACCCGGCACCGCAAACAGCAGGGTGATGAAAACGGTCATTACCGAAACGATGGTCGAGTTGAGCAGCAGCGTGCCGAAATCATATTTGGTAAAGAGCTCGATATAGGAGCGGAAGAGCACCGCGCCGCCGACACCCGGATCAATCGAGAAATCAAGCGGATTGCCAAGCAGGCTTTGCTGGCTCTTCAGGCTGGTCATCACCATCACATAGAAGGGGATCGCAACGACGAGCACGAACATGACCAGGCCGAGACCCCAGACAAGGCGCAGATAGAATTTCTCGGCAGCATAGCGCGCCTGCCGTGCCGGGCTCATATTGCCGATCGCCGCCGCGATGCTGAACCAGCCGGCCCCGGCCGCGATGGCCAATGTCAGCCAGCTCTGCCATGCTGGCAGGATGGATTTGGGATCAAAGGGCGCGCCGAGCGAGAACCCCCAGATCAGTACACCCATCGCCAGCACACCGCAGACATGACGCAGCATTGTGCTTTCCGAACGAAACAGAATAGCAAACAGCCCGGCGCTGGCACCCGCCAGCACCGCAGGTCCGGTCTGCAGCGAAAGCCCGGCCCCGGTCGAAACGATCAATGCCATCGTCAGCACGATCTGCCAGATCCCGCCCCACAGGCAGCCGGCAAGAACCGCTCCGAAAATGCCATGCATCCAGAACTTCATCAGCCGGCATCCCTTGGCGAGAAACGAATGAAGATGATCGAGAACACCAGCAGCAGCACGAAGATCACCACCGCCACCGCCGCACCGGCACCAAGGTTCGAAATTGCAAAGGCCTGCTCATACACATTGACCGTCAATGTGCGCGTACCTGCATTGCCACCGGTCAGCAGGAAAATGTCGTCGAACTTGTTGAAGGTCCAGATGAAGCGCAGCAGGAACAGTACCGCTAGAATTCCAGCGATATGCGGTAGCGACAGGAAGCGGAACTGCTGCATCGGCGTGGCGCCGTCAATCTCGGCCGCCTCGTAGATGTCCGACGGGATCGACTGCATGCGGGCCAGAATGAACAGGAACGACAGCGGAAAATAGCGCCAGACCTCAAACAATATGACCATGGTAAGCGCCATGGGCAGGTTGAATGTCACCCCAAAAAAGCCGACCTCGATCATCCGTTGCCCAAAGAAATTGATCGGCCCTGACGCCACGTCCATCTGCTGCAGCATGGCATTGACCGCACCGGAAAACGGATCAAACAGCACAACCCAGGAAAAGGCGACAGCAATGACCGGCGCAACATAGGGAAACAGCATCAACCCACGGATCACCGGCCGGCCAAAGAAGGCTTTCTGCATGATCTGGGCGGCGAAAAGGCCGAACAGCAGTGCCCCTGCCGTGCCGAAAACGGTGTAATAGATCGACACTTTCAGAACATCCCAGAATTCCGCAGCAGAGAAGATCTTCCGGAAATTGCCAAGCGTGAAGTCGAACGAGGTCATCACGTTATAGGCACTGAAGGCCGCTGCCGGCACGCTGGCCCGAAAGTCTGTCTTGTCCAGCGGATTGTCGGTCAGCGCTTCGATTTCGATCCGGATACGCCCACGCGACTTGGCCTCAAGATCGCCAAGCTCGCAGGTCAGATTTGCCGCGCCTTCATCAATCCGGCAGAATTCGTCCAGCCCGGTGACCCTTACACCTTCGGGAAGTGTGTCTGAGAAAGACACCTCGCCAAGCGGGTATTTGATCGACGAATTGCGAAAGCGGTATTCAATCCGCGCCGTGTCACCCTTCGCCTCCAATGTGCCGCGAAGCTGTTCCTTAACGATCAGCTGCGGTGGACGCAGGTCGGCAAGCGTGACCGGCTTGAAGGAAATCCAGAAATTCGCCAGCAACGGAAACAGGA